>NZ_MQUI01000045.1:0-30032 GCF_001970915.1 Sphingomonas sp. Sph1(2015) | reverse complement strand
GGTCGCAGCCGATGACGGCTTGTGGCATGGTAAAGGCTCCTGTCCATGTCGTGCGGGATCCACAGTCCCAAGCAACTGTTCAGGGTTGTGACCAACGCGGAAGGGACCCTTGCTCCCTATCGGGCTCCAGACCCTCGGGGGGGACGGGCTCCCTTCCGCAACACCTTCATACCACCATCCCATCAGACAAGGGGCTGGGCTTGGTTCGATCCCATGTCATCATGTTCTAGGGCGGATCGACATTCATTTGTTTCCTCCCCTGGAAGAGGAGGTGGCAGGCCGCAGGCCTGACGGAGGGGTGTCCCGGTCTGAGAGGTCGGTCAGACATCGCAAGCGGTGATACCCCTCCACCATGCTGCGCATGGTCCCCCTCCCCTTTCAGGGGAGGAATTGAGGGGGGACTGAATGTCGATCCGGCCTAAGAGGACAGGTGCTGCGTCAGGATCACGCCACCCATGACGATCAGGACAAAGCCACCAAGGATGCCGGCATATCGGCCCAGATAAGGTCCGATATGCTTGCCGAGCATGACGCCGATCGTCGCCATCAAGGTGGTCGTCCCGCCGATGACCAGACAGGCGGCCCAGATGTTGACGTCCATCAGGGCCAGGGTCACACCCACAGCCGCCGCATCGACGCTCGTCGCGATCGCCGTCGCGGCAAGGCGCAACATGCCGGGCTTGGTCTCGCCGTCGTCCTGCTGCGCCTCATCCTGGTTCGTCCAGGCTTCCCGTATCGTATAGGCGCCAACCGCGAACAGCAGGCCGAACGCAACCCAATGGTCATAGTCCGCGATCCAGTCGTTCAGCGCAAAGCCGAGCAGCCAGCCGAGCGCAGGCGTCAGCGCCTCGAAAAAGCCAAAGACGATGCCGACCTTGATCGCATCGCGAAAACGGGCTCGCCCTTCAGTCGCGCCCTTGCCCAGCGCCGCCGCAAAGGCATCCACGGACAGGCTTGCGCCCAAAGCGCCAAGCGTCAGAATTCCGGGCATCACGTCATTACTCAGGGCCAGCAAACCACATGATGCATGCACCCGTGGCCACAAAGCGGAGCGCTGCATCATTGGTCTCGCTGGGCAGGACGAACCTGCTGCTGCCGCCACGAGCCGATGGCTCAAGAATGTTGACGGCAACCCCACTACTGCGGGTAGCTACTCCCCAAGGATGCAGGCCCAATATCTGGTAAAGCCCGCTGTCTCCAGACGGTAAATACGATCACTGCCGTCCGATTGATCGAGAGGCGATGCTGCCGCTCGAATCGCGCTCGGCTATAGCCAAAACCGCTTTCGAATCATCGCCAGGCGATGATGGCTATTGATGGCGCGCCATGGCCAGGGACGATGATCGTGGCGAGCGGCATGCCACCCCCATGCGATATGTCGACCCGAAGCGCCTCACTCTGCCATACCGCCTCCGGCCGATCGCGATCCGCCATGATCGCCTCAGGGCTGCCGATGATACCCGCATGGTCAGAACCGCGCCCGGACCGCGCCGAAAACACTGCGCGGATCGGCGGGCGCATGCAGGCGTTGCGTGCCGTCGTACCAGACATATTCGTACCGATCGTTCGTCAGGTTGCGTATCTGCGCCGATACCTCGATCGCCTTGGTGATGCGGTAGGCCAGTTCGGCGGTGACCTGAAAATAGTCGCCATAGCGGCCCTGGCTGTTGGCGGTGTCCAATTCGTACGACGACTGGCCATTGCCCCAGAGCGAGGCGCGCCACGGCCGCGCCGCCGGTGCCCATTCGATCCCGGCGGTGTAGACGTTCCTGGGGACATGATCGATCTCATTGCCCGCCGTCAGCGGGGCGGAGGGATCGGGAACGCGAATGATCGCCTTCTGGTGCGACCAGCTGGCCCAGGCCGACAGACCGGGCAAAGGCTGCACGCTCGCCTCCAGATCGAAGCCGCGCCGTCGCGTCGCGCCCAGATTGTCGAATTCGCCGGACGGGTCGTTGAGGCGCCGCTTCAGCTCGCCGGTCGCGGTCTGCTGCCACAGCGCGGCGCGGGCGGTCAGCCAGCGGCCCTGCGTCAGCTTGATGCCGTCTTCGAAGCCTTCGTTGATCGAGGCGGCGACATCGCGCACGCGCGGCGGCACGACATAGGCACCCGAGCCCGCGCCGATCTGGAAGGTGCGGCCGAAATTGCCATAGGCGGTCAGGCCGGGGACGGGCGTCACCGCGACCGACAGCTTGGGCTGGTTGATCGTGCCGTAATCATTGACCGGATAGCTTTGGCCGTTCAGCCGGTTGGTGAAATGGCCGCTCACCCGGTCGATCCGCCATGCCGGGGTGATCGTCAGCCAGCGGACCGGGGTCACGATCGCCTGCACATAACCTCCGCCCACCGTCAGGTCGAAATCCTGGTTGCGCGTGGCGGCCGTGATGATCCGCCGGTCGGTGGTCCAGCGCAGGCTCTGGTTGTGCTGCCACTGCACATCGCCGCCCGCCTCGGCCATCAGCCAGTCGGCCGCATGCCAGTGCAGGCCGGTCACGACGCCATAATGTTGTTCGTCGGTCAGCCGCTGCTGCTGCGCGACATTGGCCGAAAAGCGGACATAGCGATTGTCGTGGTTGGTCGTCGCATAGCCCAGGGCGGTCAGCGACAGGTCGCGCGCCAGATCGGCGTCGAGGTGCAGGCTGTACTGGCTGAGTTCGCGCCTGCCACCGTCGGTCGCCGAGACGTCGTAGGATCGCGACCGGTTGGTATAGGCGTCGGCATCGGTCAGATAGCCCGGCTCCTGCGCCTCGCTGCGGCTATGGCGCGCGATGAGGCCGAGCCTGGCGGGGCCGAAGTCGTAGAACCATTTTCCCGCGACGTTCAGCCGGTCGAGATCGGCATGGTCGCGGAAACCATCGCTCTGACGATAGGACAGCAGATAGTTCTGGCTCAGCCTTCCGGTCTCGACTCCGGCCGACATTTGCGCGTCATAGGTGCCGAACGCACCGACGATGCCGCGCGCGTCGAGATAATTGCCGCCGATCCGCGTCTTGATATCGGCACTGCCCGCGATCGCGTGCAGCCCCCAGCGCGGGTCGGAGGTGCCGCGCACCAGCTCGACCGAGGCGATGTCGAGCGGGGAGATGAAGTCGATGAAGTCCATTCGCCCGGCATTGTCGTTGGACGGCACGCCATCGATCAGCAGCTTGACCGCGTTGATCTCACCCTCGCCATTGAAGCCGCGGATCGAGAAGCGGCCCGAGGTCGTGCCCTGGTTGAAGTCGGTCAGGACCACACCGGGCAGCCGGGCGAACAGCTCCCACGCATTGTCGACATTCTGGCGCTGCGCGACATCGCCGCTCAGCACGTCGACCGAGGTCAGCACGTTGGCGGTCGAGCGCGCCATGGATTGGGCGGTGACGACGATCTCGTCCCCGCCGATCGTCACCTGCGTGTCGGCGCGCTGCTGCGCGGCCGACGGCGCGGCGATCATGAAACAGGAGGCGGCGACCGCCACCATCAAACTGGTCTTCGACATAGAGTCCCCCAGGCCCGCTCCCAAGCGGGCCGAATGCGTTTCGTGTTTTTGCGAACGGACGCGTCAGCCGGTGTCTGACCAAGCCAGGGCATTGGCCTGCGCCGGAAAGCCCCTGATCGGCCCGGCCATCGGCTTCACGGCCTCGGGCGGTGCGGTCTTGCGAAGCCATGACGCACGGTGGCGGCGATGCGCTTTCGTGCTGGCGATACGCCCGCACCATCGATCGCTTGCGCCTGCAAACCGAGACGGGGCATGGTTCGCGCGACAGCCGACCGGGCTGCCCGACGACGGACTTGGCCGGCCGGTTTGCCGGTCATTCCGTCAGGCGCAGAGCGGGGGACCGCGCAGGGGTGGGCGCAGATAGGGTGCGGCACGCGGGGCAACGCGCGGGATGGCCCGCAGCGCCATGATCGCGACGGCGGCCAGCGCGATGGCCAGCAGCACGATGTCGACCGAACCCAGCACCTGCGCGGACAGTCCCGAAAAGGCGCAAGGCATTTCCGGCTTGTCGTGATCTTTCGGCTGGCCGGTGTCGGGCATTGTCCCATGCGCCATGGCCATGGCATGATCCGTGCCGGGCATCGCCATGTCCCCGGCCCCGGTCGCCATCCCGGAACAGATCGTGATGGCGAACCATCCATGATCGGGTGCGACCATGTAGCCGGTCGGCACCAGCAGCCTCAACAGTATCGCGGCGGCATAGATCAGCGCCGCCAGGTGGCGTTGCGCCAAGAGATACCGGAAGGCCTGCACGATCGCGGCGTTATCGTGAATGCCATGTCATGTCACTTGGGCATTCTGTCAGCGCCACCATGGATCGGGCGGCTGCAATCCAGCGTAAAGCTGGCCCCCGGCGCGGCAGATCTAGCGCTGATCGGCCCGGCTTTTCCGCCCTAGAGTGGAAAACGATCAACTCTGCTCACCCCTCCCCTGAAGGGGAGGGGCTAAAACCGTGCAATGCTGATCGCTTTCAACTCTAAACGATAGCTTCCCTTGGGGGCGGATGACATCAGATCGATCCGGGCCAAGCCCCCCTGAAGGGGAAGGGGGGATCAAGTCTATGGCGTCACGCGCCGGTCGCTCATGGGTGTAGAGATCAGGGGTTAGCAGCATCGTCCGCCCGAATCCTGCCTGCTTCCGATGAGGACTATCGAAGGCGTACACGGTCCATGCATGGAGAGGCGGATGCGTCTTAAAGGGTTCGATCTCAGCGTCGGCTATTTTGGGCTTCAAATTGCCTTTGGCATTCAGAGCGCGAGCCTGAGCCGTCTGTTTCAGGGGCTGGGCGCGACGGTCGACCAGCTTGCGATCTTGTGGCTGGCAGGACCGGTGACGGGATTGCTGGTGCAACCCGTCATGGGGGCGCTCAGCGATCGCCATGGCAGTCGGTTTGGGCGGCGGCGGCCCTATATTCTGGTATCGGCCCTGGTGGTGATCGCGGCACTGGCGGCGCTGCCGTTGGCGGGGTCATTGCTTGTGGCCGTCATGGCGGTCTGGGTGCTGGAGGCTGCGATGAACGCGCTCCATGCGCCCTATCGCGCCCTGGTCGCCGATACCTTGCCGGTCGAGGATCATGCCAGCGGCTATGCCATGCAGACCGTTTTCATCGGGCTGGGTGCCCTGGCGGGGGCCTGTGCGCCCGTTCTGCTGGCCTGGGGCGGCTGGGCGAACGTCGCCCAGCCAGGGCAGACCGCGCCCTCGATCCGGATCGCCTTCCTCACGGCGGCCATCGCGGTGGCCGTGTCGGTCGGCTGGACGGTCGCGCGGGTGAAGGAGCCCGCCTCACCCCCTATACAAGGCGGCGGAAACGGCCATGCCCGCGCCCGCGGGGCGGAGGTCGCTGCATTGTGGCGCGCTTTGCGATCGGTCGCGGCCGTTCAGTTTTTCAGCTGGTTCGGCATGTATCTCCTCTGGGTCTATGCAACGCCGGTTATCGCTGCGCGTCTCTATGGCGCGACCTCTCCGTTTGATGGGGCCTATGCGCGGGGAGCGGATTTCGTCGGCGTGCTGTTCGGCACGTATAATGGCGTGGCGGGTCTGTTCGCCTTTCTGCTGCCCGGACTGTTCCGTCGTTTCGGCGTCACATATGTCCATGCGGCAGCATTGGCGGCGGGCGCGTTGGGGCTCGGCGGCCTTGCGGTGATCGGCTATCCCGTCGGGCTGCTGGGATGTGCGGTGCTGATCGGCATCGCCTACGCCTCGATCCTCAGTGCCCCCTTCGTGCTGGCGGGCCGGGCGGTGTCGCGTGCGACCGCCGGCACGTTCATCGGCATCATGAACATCTTCATCGTCGTGCCGCAACTTGTCGCGGGACTCACCATGGGTTGGTTCATCGCGCACCTATTGGGCGGGATCGCGTGGCCCGTCCTGCCGCTCGCAGGGGTGCTGATGGCGGTGGGTGCGGGCCTGAGCCTAGGGCTGCCCGAGATGGACGAACCCGTTGCACCGGCGTAATGCAAGAAAATGCAAATAAAGGCGCAGCCATGGTGAGGACGAGGCGGAATGGTCCCACGCTGGGCAGCATCGCCGCGGAAACGGGCGTATCCGTCGCGACCGTATCGCGCGTGCTGACCGGCCATAGCGCGATCAGCGACGAAACCCGCGAACGGGTGCTGAGCACGGCCGAACGACTTGGCTATGTCCATGTCCCGCAAAAGGTGCCCCACGCCGCACCGACATTATCCGACCAGATTTGTCTCGTCGTACCGGTCGCCACCGCGCATGGAAGCCAATTGGCCAACCCGTTCGAGCTGGCGTTGATCGGTGGGGTTGGAACCGCCATGCGCGAGCGGCGGCGCGATATGTCCATCGTATGGCAAACGCCCTATGATGACACCACCCTTGCACAGTTTCTCGACCAGAGCGCCTATGCGGGCGTGATCTTCCTGGGGCAGTCGCAATTCCACGACACGCTCAATCATTATGCCGCCCTGGGTAAGCCACTGGTGGCATGGGGCGTCGAGGTGGCGGGGCAGAGCTATTGCTCGATCGGTGGCGACAATCATGAGGGCGGATTTCAAGCGACGGCGCATTTGCTGCGAAAAGGGCGGCGACGCATAGCGTTTATCGGAGCGATGCCGCCGATCGCGGCCGCGCGGACGCCCTTCTCGCAGGTCGCGATCCGGCTGGAGGGCTATCGCTCGGCGCTGGCGGCTCATGACGTGGCGTTCGACCCGGCGATGATCCAGACGCCGGCCGCCGGTCGATCCGAAGGGGCCGAGGCCGTCGACAACCTGCTCGAGCGCGGCATCGCCTTCGATGCGATCGTCGCAGCCTCCGACCTGGTGGCGCTTGGCGCGATTCAAACGCTGCGCCAGCGGGGACTGCGCGTGCCGGAGGATGTCGCGGTGATCGGCTATGACGATATCGACGCGGCCGCCTTGTCGACGCCCGGCCTGACCACGATCCGCCAGGATGCGATCAAGGCCGGCAACCTGTTGGTGTCGAAGCTGCTACGCATCATCGATGGGCATCGCGCCAAGTCCGAACGCCTGCCGACCGATCTCGTGATTCGCGCTTCATGCGGGCGTTAGATGCGCTTCATATCGTGCAAATTAATCACGCCACATAAAGCCAAGCTGTTGATCCACCGCCTTTAACATGGACACCAGTCAGTAACGTCATGTAAATTGCAATCGTTTGCGGAAATATGTTGCATTAATTTGCGGCCGAGATCACTTTTCCCTCATCAGGTGGATCGCCCGGCAGAGGCGCCTTGGAGGGGATTATGATGCGTGCATGTCGCTTGGCATTGATGGCTTCGGTAACGTGGATGGTGCCCCTGGCGCCTGCGCTTGCGCAATCGGTCCAGCCGCCGACCGCGCCCCCCGCCACGAGCGAACCGCCAGCCGCCGATGCCGCGCAGGGCAGCGATCTGGGCCTGAACGAGATCATCGTCACCGGCACGCGCACCGGCACCCGCAAGTTCGATACGTCCTACGCCATCACCACCATCGACCCGCAGGCGATCGCGCAAAAGGCCCCGCTGGGGATTGCCGACCTGATCGCCTCGACGCCGGGCATCTATGTCGAAAGCTCGGGCGGCGAGGTCGGCAACAACGTCTATTCGCGTGGCCTTCCGGCGGACAATTACCGCTATCTCCCGCTGCTCGAGGACGGTTTGCCGGTCTGGGAAGAGGGCGCGGGCGCCTTCACCAATGCCGATGAGTTCTTCCGCGTCGATGCGACGATCGACTCGCTTCAGATCGTGCGCGGCGGCTCGGCCTCGATCACCGCGTCGAACGCGCCGGGCGGCGTCGTCAACGTCCTGACCAAACGCCCAACCCGCACGCTCCAGGGCATGGTGAAGGGCGAGGTCGGCGACTGGGATCATTACCGGATGGACGCCAACGTCTCCGGCCCGCTGAACGACCGGCTGTCCTTTGCGATCGGCGGCTTCTATCGCGAGGATAACGGCCTCAGGAACCCCGGCTTCACCGGCAACCAGGGCGGGCAATTCCGGGTCGGCCTGCAATATGACTTCGCCGACAGCGGCTCTTTGTTCGTCAGCTATCGCAAGCTGGACGACAAGAACATCTTCTACACCGCCATTCCGCTGGCCAGCCCGTCCCAGGGCCTGCCGGGTCTGGACGCGGGCACGGGCACGCTGGTCAACACCGCCTTTGCGCGGCTGACCGTGCCCGATGGCCGCGGGGCGTTCGACAAGCGGGTGGACCTGACCCAGGGCATCCACACCGACACCGACACCTTTACCGCGATCTTCAACAAGCCGCTGGGCGATGGGTGGGAGGTCAATGATCGTGCCCGCTATACGACCGGCACGGTGGACTTCAACGGGCTGTTCAGCTCGGGGATCGCCACGTCACAAGGCTTCCTGGCAGGCGCGCTCACCCGGTTGCAGGCCGCCCGGCCCGACACCGTGTCCGCCGTCTATCGCGACGCCAGCAACGACCAGACCGTCGCCGCCGCTGCGCTGGGCAACCAGCTGGCGCTGACGCAGAGCATCTTCAACACGCTCGTCGATGTCGAGAATGTGATCAACGACCTGAGCGTCACCAAGAAGCTCGACACCGGCATCGGTCGCCATACCCTGACCGCGGGTTATTATTTCAGCCATTTCAACCAGACGCAGAACTGGAACTGGAACGACATATTGGTCGAGGCGATCAACCGCCCGCGCTATTTCGACGTCGTCGGCCTCAACGCGGCCGGGCAGCAGACCGTAGCCCTGACCAAGAACGGCCTGCTCAACCTGCACAGCAATTTGCAGCGTTTCCGCGACAAGGTGACGATCAACGCCTTCTACATGACCGACGCGTGGCAGGTGACCGAGGCGCTGCGCATCGATCTGGGCGCGCGTTATCATCATGTCGCGAAGGATGGCACGATCGCGCAGACGACCCGCGCCAATCTGGGCGACGCGACCACCATCGCCGACGACAATGTGCTGGTCTTTAACGGCGCGATGACGCCCTATCGCTTCAAGACCGGGCAATGGGCCTTTTCGGCGGGCGCGAATTACGAGTTCGACAAGCGGGTCGCGGCCTTTGCCCGCTATAGCCGCAGCTTCCGCGTGACGCCCGAATTCGTGCAGTGGTTCGGCGGCGTGCCGGTTGAGAACCGCATCGACCTGGTCGAAGGCGGGCTGAAATACGCGACCCGGCCCTTCTCGGCCTTCGTCACCTTGTTCTACAACAAATTCCCCAACATCGCCTTCCAGACGATCGTCGCAGGGCCGAACGGACAGGCGCAGACGATCAACCAGACGGCGGCGGCGGAATCCAAGGGTATCGAGGTCGAACTGTCGTTGCGCCCGGTCGATGTCTTCGAGCTGGCGGCGAGCGGCAATTACCAGAAGATCAACTATACCAGCTTCGCCGGTCAGGATGCGAGCGGGCGGTTCGACTTCAGCGGCAACCAGATCGTCCGCCAGCCGCAGGTGCAGGTCTCGGTCCGTCCCACGCTGCATCTGCTGGGCGACCGGGTGAACATCTTCGGCGAGGCGGCCTATACCGGCAAGCGCTATGTCGATGTGGCCAACACCATCGTCCTGCCCAGCTATACCGAGGTGCGGCTGGGTGCGAACTGGAAGGTCACCAACGCGCTCCAGGCGCAGGTGGTCGCGACCAATTTGTTCAACGAGGTCGGCCTGACCGAGGGTAATCCGCGCGCGGGTTCGATCATCGGCGTGCAGGAAACCGCGTTCCAGGGCCGCCCGATCTTCGGTCGTCGCGTCCGCGCCAGCCTGACCTACAGCTTCTGATGCGCAAGCGGCTGGGCATGATCGTCGGACTCGCGGCGCTGGTCGCGGCGACCCCGGCCTTGGGACAAGCGTGGCAGACGGTCACGTCCCCCAATGGCCGCATCGCGGTCGACCTCGCGGTGGATCATGGCGAGGCGGTGTACCGCGCGCGCTATGACGGCAAGCCGATCCTCGACCGGTCGCGGCTGGGCTTCCGGTTCAAGGACGCCGCGCCGCTCGACGCCGGGCTAACGCTCCTCGCCAGCCGCCCGATTGCGCTCGACCGCCCCTGGACCCAGCCCTGGGGTGAGCGGCGGCAGATGCGCGAACACTATCGCGGGCTGGTCGCGACGCTGGCCGCCGCCGATGGTCGCCAGCTGGGCGTCGAGTTCCGCGTCTTCGATGACGGTTTCGGCTTTCGCTACACGCTGCCTGGCGTGGCGGAGCAGAAGCTGGTCGTGACCGACGAGGAAACCGAGTTCCACTTCGCGCAGAATTACCGCGCCTGGTCGATCCCGGCGTACCGCGACAAGTATAGCGAATATGAATATAGCCGTTCGGCGCTGTCGGCGATCCAGACCGCGCAGACTCCGTTGACGCTGGAAGGCGACGGCGTGGCGATGGCGGTCCACGAGGCGGCCTTGATCGACTTCCCGTCGATGAACCTGCGCATGCCCGAGGAGAATAGCCGGACGCTGAAGGCCGATCTGTCGCCCTGGTCCAATGGCGACCGGGCGCGGACGCATGGCGGGGCGGTGACCCCGTGGCGTGTCGTGATGGTCGCCCCCGATGCCGCGCATCTGGCGGACTCGACCATCGTCCTGAACCTCAACGAACCCAATCGGCTGGGCGACGTGTCCTGGGTCAAGCCGGAGAAATATATCGGCATCTTCTGGGCGATGCACACCGGCCTGCTGACCTGGGAACTGGGGCCGAAGCTGGGCGCCACCACTGCGCGCACGAAAGCCTATATCGACTGGGCGGCGAAGCACGGCATCAAGGGCGTGCTGGTCGAGGGGTGGAATGTCGGCTGGGACGTGCCCGAATGGTGGAAGAACGGCCATTCGCGCTTCGTCTTCGATCGCGCGCAGCCCGCCTTCGATATGGCGGCGGTGTCGGCCTATGCCCGCGCCAAGGGCGTGGACCTGATCGGCCATCACGAAACCGGCGGACAGGTGAAGGACTATCTCCGCCAGCTCGAACCGGCGCTCGACTATTACGACCGCTACGGCGTGCGTTCGATCAAGCTCGGCTATGTCGGCACGCGCCTTGACGAGACCGAATGGCCCGATGGCCAATATGCCGTGGAGAGCCTGCAAAAGGTGGTCGAGGCATCAGCGCGGCACCGCATCGCCATCTTCCCGCACGAGCCGGTCAAGGACACCGGCCTGCGCCGTACCTGGCCCAATCTGATGAGCCGCGAAGGCGCGCGGGGACAGGAATATAATGGCGGCAGCCCGGACGGCGGCAACGCGCCCGACCACACCACCATCCTGCCCTTCACCCGGCTGTTGTCGGGGCCGTTCGACTATACGCCCGGCGTCGTTCATTTCGACTATCGCGCGACCCGGCCCAACAACCGCGTGCCCTCGACGCTTGCCAACCAGCTGGCGCTGTATGTCGTGCTGTACAGTCCGGTACAGATGGCCGTCGATCTGCCCGAACATTATGACGAGCACGCCGATGCTTTCCGCTTCATCCGGGACGTGCCGACCGACTGGGAGGACAGCCGCACGCTACAGGGCGCGATCGGCGACTTTGCCGTCGTCGCGCGGCGCGATCGGAACAGCGCGGACTGGTATCTGGGGGCGATCACCAACGACAGCGCGCGAACATTGACCGTCCCCCTCGATTTTCTCGATAAGGGCGCAACGTACGAGGCGACCATCTATTCGGATGGCCCAGGAGCCGATTGGCGCACCGCCCCGGAAAGATTGGCGATCCGGCGGCAAATGGTATCACGCAAGGAGGCCCTTTCGCTTCGTCTGGCGCGAGGTGGTGGGCAGGCGATCCGTTTCCGACGGCTGTAGCGGTCGCTGCGGAATCTCGTGGTCGACGCCGAAATCCCTGAGGCCGCTATCGGTTCGGCTCGATGCGGCGGGCGAGACCCGGCCTCGAAATCATCGCCGCGCCCAGGCAGCCCGGTGACGTACTTCGCCCGACCTGCCGAGCACAAAAAAAGGGGAGCGGACGGACCGCTCCCCTTTTGCATCGGGCGAAATGTTTACGAGGCGGGCTTGGCCGGAATCTTGGCGAATTCGGCGTCGAGGTTCGCCAGCACCTTGTCGGTGATCGTGTCGGGCGAATATTGCTGGATGTCCTTCAGGGTCATGCCACGCGCCATGTCGATCTGGTCGTTGGTGGTCATGCCCGGGATGTTCTTTTCGATCAGCGCCTTGGCTGCCGGATCGTCGAGCAGGGTGCCGATTTGGGTCGATGCCGTGCTGTAATGCGCTGCCTTGGCCGCGGTCGTGGCGGGGGCGGCGGTCTGCGCCTGTGCGCCAGCGGCACAGACCATGACGGCGAATGCCGTGAGAAGTGTACGCATGCTATATCCTCTCCATACCGAACGTAACCTCTGCAATATCGCACGGTTGCGTACGTATATCAAGCTACCACGCCGAACGGCCGGCCATGAAAAGCGTCACGAGGTGTTCTGCGAATGCTTCGGTTTCGTCACGGGTCACCGCCCGAAAGCTCGCCTGTTGCATGTGCCATCCCGTGATGGCGGACACGAAGGTCAGGGCGGTTTCCGCCGGGCGTTGCGGGGGCAGGCCGTCGCGCGCTCCGGCCTCGGCCATGTCGCGGGCGATGAGGTCCACGATGAGCTGGGTGCCGTGCCGGTGCATCGCACTGCCAAGCTCGGGAAAGCGATTGCCGTTCGCCAGCAGCAGCCGCTGAAACGCCTGGACTTCGATATTGTGCAGGGACCCCGCGATGATATGGCCATGGTGGCGCAGCCGCTGGCCGATATCGTCGGTCAGCTCGTGATCATGCTCGGCCGCCTCGGCGGACCAGCGTTCGACGCTGTCCTTCACGACAGCGGATAGAAGCGCCTCCTTCGACGGGTAGCGGGTGTAGAGCGTTCCCTTTGAAATGCCGAGCTTGAGCGCGACGGTTTCCATGGCCGTCGCGTCATAGCCGTTCTCGATGAACATCGCGCGCGCGCAGTCCACGATCGCCTTTTCGATGGCGGCGGTCTGCTTGGCGGTGGGGCGCCCGCGGCGGGGGGCGAAGGTCTGCGCGGCTGGCTTGGGCATCGGCCCTGCTTAGGGCATATGCCGCGCCGCATAAAGCGGGGTCAGGCGACCAGCGCACTGTGATCGATCGCGGCGGTCCGTGTCTCGCCGGTCGGCGCCCTGGCGAACCCCGTCACGGGTCCCCGGCGGTTTCGGCGGGCGGCGGCCGTTATGCGCCCGGGGGCGGCGCGATCACGACCGTGCCGCCCACAAAACATGCCAGAGCGCTGGTCATCCGGGGTATCGATCGCCCTTATTGCAGGTTCACGAAGGCGCCACCGTCGACCAGCAGCGCCGCGCCGGTGACGTAGCGCGCCATGTCCGACGCCAGGAACACGATCGGCCCGGCCAGATCGTCCGGCTCGCCGAGGCGGCCGAGCGGGATGCGGGCGGCCATGCGCTCCCGCTTGTCGAGGTCGGCCAGGTCGTCCTTGTTGATATCGGTCAGGATCGTGCCGGGCAGCACCGAATTGCAGCGTATGCCATGGCGACCGAGCGCGATCGCGGTCGACTGCATCAACGAATGAATGCCCGCCTTGGTCGGCGTGTAATGGGTCTGGAACTCGCCACCGACCAGCGCGGAGATCGAGGATACGGCGACGATCGCGCCGCCGCGCCCCTGTTCGACCATCCGGTTGGCCGCGGCCTGCACCATGTAATAGGCGCCGTGCAGGTTGACGCGCATCGTCCGCTCGAAGGTTTCGGGCGGCATGTCGAGAAAGGCGTGGAAGGGGCAGATACCCGCATTGCTGACGAAGACGTCCAGCCCGCCCAGCGTGTCGGCGGCCTGCGACACGAACGCACCTGCGGTGGCGTGTTCGGCGACGTCGCCCTTGATCGCCAGGGCGCGGCGACCCAGCGCCTCGATCTGGCGGACGACGTCCTCGGCCGCCGCGTCGTTGCCCGCATAGTTGATCGCGACGTCCGCGCCGTGGCGGGCGGCACCGATCGCCGCCGCCCGACCGATCCCGGCCGACGCGCCCGTGACGAGAACCTTCTTGCCTTCCAGCAGCATCTATCCCTCCTTGTTGGTGATCGTGCAGCCGAGATCCCGGCTGATGGCCTGCGCGGTCGCGGTGACGCTCTCCGACAGATCGTGAAGGCGGCCGTCGCTCATATACTGGGCGGCGCTCGATACGCTGATCGCACCGACGATTCGCCCGCGTGCATCGCGGATCGGCGCGGCGACACAACGGATCTGATCCTCATTTTCTTCGAGGTCGAAGGCGCGTCCGGCGGCAACGTAACCGACCATCCGCTCGCGCCAGACGGCGTGGTCGACATGCGGCGCGCGATCCGCATGCTCCGCTGCGAACCGTTCGTCCCAATAGGCGGGGGGATGATCGAGCATCAGCGCCTTGCCGAGCCCGGTCGAGGATAGCGGCTGGCGGTCGCCGACCCGGCTGGAGATGGTGATCCGGCGCTTGCCCGGCATCTTGTCGAGATAAAGCGCCAGGTCGCCGTCCAGGATGCCCAGATGGACAGTGTCCTCGGTCGACTGCGCCAGTTCCTCGAGATGAGGGCGCGCGACCTGGACGATGTCGGCCTGTTCCTGCGCCAGATGGCCGAGTTCGAGCAGCTTGGGTCCCAGGCGATAGCCGCTGCGCGGCGTGAAGCCGAGATAGCCGCGCTCGACCAACGAAGCCGCCAGGCGGTGGGTGGTGCTGCGCGTCAGTTCCAGCGTGTCGGACAGTTGCTGGAGCGTGATCGCGCCCGCGGCCACGGCCTCGATCACGTCCAGACCGCGCATCAGGGTCTGGCTGCCGCCGACACCCGTATTGGTTTTGGTCTCTCTCTCCATCGTCCCATCCATTTACACAGCTTCCCACTATATGAAAATACATATTGAACGTGAACGTACGAATATGCATAAGCGGGCAACGAAAGGAGAGGTCTGATGCTGCCGAAGATCAAGCATGTTCGTGCCTTTGTCGCGCGGGGTGCCGGTGCCGATTACCACGACCAGGGCGCGGGCCACTGGATCGACGACCACATCGCGACGCCGATGAGCCGTTACCCGGAATATCGCCAGTCGCGGCAGAGCTTCGGCATCAACGTGCTGGGGACGCTGGTCGTCGAGATCGAGGCGGAGGACGGCACGATCGGTTTTGCGGTGACGACCGGCGGCGAGCCCGCCTGCTACATCGTCGAGAAGCATCTGGCGCGCTTCCTGGAAGGGCGCAGCCCGACCGATTATGAGAAGATTTGGGACCAGATGTATTTCTCGACCCAATATTACGGGCGCAAGGGGCTGGTCATCAACGCGATCTCGGGCGTCGACCTGGCGCTGTGGGACCTGCTGGGCAAGCTGCGGCAGGAGCCGGTCTATCACCTGCTCGGCGGCGCGGTGCGCGACGAACTGCAATTCTACGCCACCGGCGCGCGTCCCGACATCGCCAAGGAGCTGGGCTTCATCGGTGGCAAGATGCCGCTGCACCACGGCCCCGCCGAGGGGATCGAGGGGCTGAAGAAGAATATCGCCGAGCTGGCGGATATGCGCGCGAAGGTCGGCCCGGACTTCTGGCTGATGTGGGATTGCTGGATGGCGCTCGACGTCGACTATGCGACCCGCCTCGCCATCGCCGCGCACGAACACGGTCTGAAATGGATCGAGGAGGCGATCAGCCCCGACGATTACTGGGGTTATCAACAGCTGAAGCGCAACGTGCCCAAGGGTATGCTGGTGACCACCGGCGAGCATGAGGCGACCCGCTGGGGCTTTCGCATGCTGATGGAGATGGACTGCTGCGACATCATCCAGCCCGATGTGGGCTGGTGCGGCGGCGTGACCGAATTGCTGAAGATCAGCGCGCTGGCCGATGCGCAGGGCAAGCTGGTCGTCCCGCACGGGTCGAGCGTCTACAGCTATCACTTCGTCGTCACGCGCCACAATTCGCCCTTCGCCGAATTCCTGATGATGCACCCCGGCCCGACCGAGATCGTGCCGATGTTCGCGCCGCAGCTGCTGGGCGAGCCGGTGCCGCAGAATGGCCGCATCCGCGCGAGTGCGCTCGACAAGCCCGGTTTCGGTGTCGAGCTGAACGCCGACGTGCCCCTTCACCGCCCCTATACCCACTGAGGACCCGACCCATGAAGCTCTGTCGCTATGGCCAGCCCGGCCAGGAAAAACCCGGCATCGTCGATGCCGACGGCGCGATCCGCGACCTGTCCGGCGTCGTCTCCGACCTGACGATCGCGGCGCTGCCGCAGGCGCTCGCCGCCGATGTCGCCGCGCTGCCGGTGGTGGAGGGGACGCCGCGCTACGGCGTGCCACTCGCGGGGATCGGCAAGATCGTCGCGATCGGCCTCAATTATCGCGACCACGCGATCGAGTCGAACCTGCCGATCCCGACCGAGCCGATGATGTTCATGAAGGCGCTGTCCAGCCTGTCGGGTCCCAATGACGACGTGATGCTGCCCAAGGGCGCGACGCATGGCGACTGGGAAGTCGAACTGGGCGTCATCATCGGCAAGACCTGCCGCTATGTCGACCGCGCCGAGGCGCTGGATCACGTCGCGGGCTATGTGCTGGTCAACGACGTGTCGGAGCGGTTCAACCAGAAGCAGCGCGGCACGCAATGGTCGAAGGGGAAGGGGCATGACACCTTCTGCCCGACCGGCCCGTGGCTGGTGACGCCCGATGAGGTCGGCGATCCGCAGGACCTGGACATGTCGCTCGACGTCAATGGTCAGCGGATGCAGACCGGCAACACCCGGACGATGATCTTCCCGGTCGACGAACTGATCGCCTATGTCAGCGAATATATCACGCTCGAGCCCGGCGACCTCCTCATCACCGGCACCCCGCCGGGCGTCGGCGAGGGCAAGAAGCCCGAGGCGATCTATCTGAAGGCGGGCGACACGATGGCGCTGTCGATCGAGAAGCTCGGCACGCAGGCGCAGTCGGTCGTCGCGTGGCGGCACCCGCGCACCGGAGCATCGGCATGAGCGTCTATGCAGGGCGCTTCGCCGGACGCGCCGCGATCATCACCGGCGGCGCCTCCGGGCTGGGCAAGGAGGTCGCGCGGCGGATCGTCGCGGAGGGCGGCCAGGTCGCACTGTGGGATCTGAACGCCGAGGCGCTGGAGAGCGCGCGCAGCGAGGTCGGGGCGGCCCATGTCGTGGCACTGAACGTCGCGGAACTCGGCGAGGTCGAGGCCGCATTCGCCGACAGCAAGGCGGCGCTGGGCCGGGTCGACATCCTGGTCTGTTCGGCCGGGATCACCGGCGCGACGGCGCCCGTCCATGAATTTCCGGTGCAGAGCTGGCTGAACGTGATGAGCGTCAATGTCGACGGGTTGTTCTATTGCAACCGGACGGTCGTGCCGCTGATGCTCGAACAGGGCTATGGCCGGATCGTCAACGTCGCGTCGGTCGCGGGCAAGGAAGGCAATCCCAATGCCAGCGCCTATTCGGCGTCGAAGGCGGCGGTGATCGGCTTCACCAAGTCGCTGGGCAAGGAACTGGCGGGCAAGGGCGTGATCGCCAATGCGCTGACGCCCGCGACCTTCGAAAGCCCGATCCTGGAGCAGCTGCCGCAAAGCCAGGTCGACTATATGCGCTCGAAGATCCCGATGGGCCGCCTGGGACTGGTCGAGGAATCGGCGGCGATGGTCTGTTTCATGGCCAGCGAGGAATGCAGCTTCACCACGGCGGCGACCTTCGACACGTCGGGTGGCCGCACCACCTTCTGAATTTGGCCGCGCGACCCGGAATACCGGGCGGCGGAAGGAGAGGATCATGCACGACGTTCCGTTCGTCGATGCCCATGTCCATTTCTGGGACCTGGCGCATCTCCGTTACCCCTGGCTCCAGCCGCCCTTTGCCGATGACGGCCCCAACGGATCGGTCGAAAGCATCGCGCGGACTTATCTGCCGGGGGACTATCGGGCCGAGGCGGCGGGGTGGAACGTCGTCGGGGCGGTGCATGTCGATGCGGGAGCCCATCCCGAGGACGCACTGGCCGAGACGCGGTGGCTGGAAGGGCTGGCGGTGGAAACCGGGCTGCCCGACGCGATTATCGCCTTTGCCGATCTGTCCGATCCGGCGGTCGACACGCTGCTCGCGCGTCACGCCGAACATGGGCGGGTGCGCGGCATCCGCCATATCGCCAACTGGCATCCCGATGCGCAGCGCAGCTATACCGACGCGGACCTGACCCGCACCGATCGCTGGGCGGCCGGGTTCGGGCGCCTGGCGGACCATGGCCTGTCCTTCGACCTGCAATGCTATCCCGCGCAGATGATCGCCGTCGCGCGGATCGCCCAGCGCCATCCCGAGGTGCCCGTCATGGTCAACCATCTCGGCATGCCGGTGCTGACCGATCCCGATGGGCTTGCCGATTGGCGTCGCGGCATGACGGCGCTGGCGCGCCTGCCGCAGGTGTCGGTCAAGCTGTCGGGGTTCGGCTTCATCCGCCGCGACTGGGACGCAGCCCTGGTGCGCCGGTTCATCACCGAGACCATCGACCTGTTCGGCGTGACCCGCGTCATGGCCGCCAGCGACTTTCCTACCGACCGCCTGTTCGGCCGCTATGACGCCGTGATGGGCGCCCTGGCCGATGCGATCGGCGACCTCACCCCGGCGGAGCGCCGCGCCGTCTGGGGCGGCAATGCGTGCCGCCTCTATCGTATCGACCCCGCCATCCTTGGAGACGTGCAATGAAGCCTCCTCAGATCGTCCTGGCCGAGGATGTGCCGCCGCGCGTGCTGCGCACCGCGCTCGCCCTCGCCATCAGCCTCTTCTTCATCTGGGGGCTGGCCTATGGCCTGCTGGATGTCCTCAACAAGCATTTCCAGGACACGCTGCACGTCGGCACCGCCGAGTCGACCTGGCTGCAGATCGCCTATTTCGGGGCCTATCTGGTCGTCAGCCTGCCCGCCGGACTGCTGCTCCAGCGGCTGGGCTACAAGGCCGGTATCCTGATCGGGCTGGCGGTGACGGCGCTGGGGGCGCTGCTGTTCATACCGGCGGCGGCCATCGGCCAGTTCGCGCCGTTCGTCGGATCGATGTTCGTCCTGGCGGCGGGCCTTGCCTGCCTGGAAACCGCGGCGGACAGCTACGTCAATGTGCTGGGGCCTGCGGAGGGCGCGTCGCGTCGCCTGAACCTGGCGCAGTCGTTCAACGGCCTGGGCACCTTTATCGGGCCGCTGATCGGCGGCACGCTGTTCTTCGCCGAGGGGGGATCGGCCAGCGGCGGGCATGACAATGTGCGGCTGATCTATGCCGTGATCGGCGCCGCGATCATCGTCTTCGCGCTGTTCGTCTCGCGCGTGACCCTGCCCGAGATCGCCGAGGAGGCGCATGACGCACCCGGCACGAAGGCGACGCTGCGGCGACCGCACTTCGTCTATGGCGTGCTGACCCAGGCGATCTATATCGGCGCGCAGGTCGGCATCGGCGCGCTGTTCATCAACGTCGCGATCACCACCTGGGGCGGGCTGACCCCGCGCGTCGCCGCCTATCTGCTGTCGCTGGCGCTGGTGACGTACATGCTGGGCCGCTTCGCCTCGACCGCGCTGCTGGCGCGGGTCAGCCCGCACGCGCTCCTGACGACCTTCGGGGCGATCAACGTCGTGCTGTGTCTCGTCGTAGCGGCCGGGATCGACCGGGTGTCACTGGTCGCGATGATCGGCGTGTTCTTCTTCATGTCGACCATGTTCCCGACCATCTTCGCGCTGGGCGTGCGCGACCTGGGCAGCGCGGCCAAGCGGGGGGCTTCGTTCATGGTCATGGCGATCGGCGGCGGCGTGCTGCTGCCCTATCCGATGGGATTGATCGGAGAGCATTACGGTACGCCTGCCGCCTTCCTGCTGCCCGCCGTCGCGTTCGCGATCGTGGCACTCTACGGCTGGCGGGGGGCCAGGATCCGATAGGGACGAGAGCCGCGCGGACAGGGCGGCGGGCCGCCTGTTCGCGTGGCATTTCAGCATCACTTTCCACATTCTTACGACGTAATCGTACGGAATCGATCTATTACATTGACATGATTGGTCCATTGATTAGGACTTCATCTCATAAAATGAAATAAGGAGGGGATGATGAAGCTTCGTCGCTTTTGTGCTTCCACGTCGGCCTGGGTCCTGATGGCTGCCTTTGCGGCACCGGCGCTGGCCCAATCCGGCGCGACCACCGGGCAAACGCCGATCGAGCCGTCGACGACTGCCGATCCCGCATTGAGCGAACAGGCCGTCGGCGACATCATCGTCACCGCCAACAAGCGCGCCGAGCGCCTTCAGGACGTGCCCAAGTCGGTCGACGTCGTGCAGGGCGACACCATCCAGAAGCTCAACCTGCGCAGCTTTGCCGAAATCGACCAGCTCGCCCCGGGGCTCAGCCTGACCGCCAAGGAGCCGACGACCAATTCGGTGACCCTGCGCGGCGTCGGCTTCGACCCCAATTCGGGCACGTCGCCGACCGTCGACATCTATTTCAACGAGACCCCGCTCGACGCGAGCAGCGCGTTCCGTGCGCTGTACGATGTCGGCCAGATCGAGGTGCTGCGCGGGCCGCAGGGCACGCTGCGCGGCCGCACGTCGCCGTCGGGCGCCATCACGATCGCGACCCGCCGCGCCGACCTGAACGAGGTCGACGGCTATTTCCAGCAGACGCTGACGACGCAGGCCGGGATCAATTCGCAGGGCGCGGTCAGCGTGCCCCTGATCCCGGGCGTGCTCGCCGTCCGCGCGGCGGGACTGTTCGACCGGAACATCGGCACCGGCGTCCGCAACCTGCGCACCGGCGACCGGGACAGCGACAAGACCGAAAGCGGTCGCCTGAGCGTCGCCTTCCAGCCGACCTCGCAACTGCATTTCGACCTGACCTACCAGTATCTGAACAACCGGACGCTCACGAGCCCGATGCTGTTCACGCTGCCGGGCCAGACCACGAACCCGATCCTGACGCCGGCCGATCGCTCGGCCCTGGTGACGAAGCCGGGGCGCTACAGCTATGAGGGCCATATCGTCAGCCTGGCGGCCGGGCTCGATCTGGGTAGCGTCGCGCTGAACTATATCGGCGGCTATCAGAATATCGATCAGGGCCGCGTCAACGACATCGCCTATGGCGGCAGCATTCCCAATTTCTCGCAGAACCAGTCGTTCCAGACGAACAGCGAGCAGATCTCGCAGGAATTGCGCCTGACCTCGCAGGGCAATCGGTTCTGGAATTTCCTGTTCGGCGGCTATTACGAGCATAGCACGTCGAACACGAATGTCGGGCAGGATCAGTATCTGTTCCAGTTCGTGCCACCGGGCACCCCGGCGCAGTTCGTGCCCAAGCTCGATGTCGGTGTCCTGGTGCCCAGCAAGGTCGACACCTATGCCCTGTTCACCGACCACCGCTTCCAGGTCACCGGCAAGGATCAGCTTCAGGTCGGGTTGCGCTGGCAGGAGTCGAAGGTCCGCACCGACTTCGTCCAGACGTTGAGCGGCGCGCTGCTCGGACCGAACCCGATCGTCAGTTCGGGCGTCAGCCCGGCGAATCGCGACCGGACCTTCCGCCAGCTGACCGGGGGCGCCAGCTTCCGACATGAGTTCAGCCGTGACCTGACCGCCTATGCCACCTATGGCCGGTCCTATCGTCCGGGCAGCCTGAACACAACGACCGCGAAGCTGGACGAAAGCCTGCTCGTGACCAAGGCCGAAACCTCGAACAATTACGAGATCGGGCTGAAGGGCGCGTTCGCCGACCGCAAGGTGCAGTTCACGCTGGCGGTCTATCAGCAGGACTTCAAGAACTACCTGGCCTACACCAACTCGTATCTGGCGGTGTCGACCAACAAGGACGGCGTGGTCGACAACAATGCGGCCTTCACCTTCAATGGCGACGCACGGGTTCGGGGTGTCGAGGGGACGCTGTCGACCCGGATCGGCACACAGCTCCAGCTTGGCCTGAGCGCGACCTATAACGACGCCAAGTTCAAGAACGCGCAGGCGCCGTGCAACGACTTCAACGGCGACGGCATTCCCGACTCGAACGGGGCGCAGCGCGTGCCGGTGGGCCAGAACGTCGCATTCTGCCGCCTCAACGGTCGCCTCAGCGACCAGGCGCCCTGGGGTGTCAGCGTCAACGCCGAATATCGCGTGCCGGTCAGCGGCAATCGCGAGCTGTTCGTCCGTGGCCTGGCCAATTACGTGCCCAAGCGCGAAGACCCGTTCATCAACGTCAAATATGGCGACCTGCTGAACAACAGCGTCTTCCTGGGCGTGCGCGGACCTAACGATGCCTATGAATTCTCGGTCTTTGCCAAGAATCTGGCCAATGTCGCGGTCCTGACGACGCGCGGGTCGACCCAGGTGGACTATAGCGTGTTCCCGACCGGCTATTCCGTCGGCACCGCCGTCAGGCCGCGTGAATTCGGCCTCAACTTCCGGGTGGGGTTCTGATGATGGGGCGGCAGGCTATCGCGGGCGTCGCCCTCCTCCTGGCGGGCGCCGCGATGCCTGTCGCAGCGCAGGAGGCTGGCAATCCCGACCAGCGGGCGGCGCGCACGCTGGCGCAGATGACGCCCGAGGAGAAGATCGGCCTTCTCCATGGCCCCATGCCCTCGCTGCTGCCGGCGGCCAAGCGGCTGGCGGGCGTACCCGTCGGCGCAGGGGTCATCACCGGGGTGCCGCGGCTCGGCATTCCCAACCTGACGGAGACGGACGCGAGCCTGGGCGTCTCCAACCTGAACGACCTGCGCAAGGGCGACGTCGCCACCGCCATGCCGTCGGGCATGGGGCAGGCGGCGAGCTGGAACCCCGAGCTGCTGCGTGCGGGTGGCGCGATGATCGGCAGTGAGGCGCGTGCCAAGGGTTTCAACGTCATGCTGGTGGGCGGCGTGAACCTCGTGCGCGATCCGCGTGCCGGGCGGAACTTCGAATATCTGGGTGAGGACCCGTTGCTCGCGGGTACGCTGGTGGGTGCGCAGATCGCCGGTGTACAGTCCAACGGTATCATCGGCACGATCAAGCATTTCGCGATCAACGACCTGGAAACCGGGCGCAACGTCCATTCGGTGGTCATGGACGAGGCGGCGATGCGCGAAAGCGACCTGCTCGCCTTTCAGATCGGCATGGAACAGGGGCGCCCGCATTCGGTGATGTGCGCCTATAATCGCGTGAACGGCGACTTCGCCTGCCAGAACACCTTCCTGCTGAACGACGTGCTGCGCCGCGACTGGGGCTTTCCGGGCTTCGTGATGTCGGACTGGGGTGCGGTGCATTCCAGCGAGGCGATCCTGCATGGCCTCGACCAGCAATCCGGCGAGCAGATCGATGGCAAGCCGTGGTTCTCGACGCTGATGGTCAAGGCGGTCGAGGAGGGGCGTATCCCGCAAAAGGCGGTCGATACCGCCGCGCTGCGGATCCTGCGCAGCATGTATGCCAGCGGCATCGTCGACCGCCCGGTCACGGCGGGGGCTGCGATCGATTATGACGCACATGGCCTGGTCGCCCAGCGTACGGCCGAGGAAGGCATCGTCCTGCTTCGGAACGAGGCCGGTGTCCTGCCGCTGGCGGCGACCGCGCGGCGTATCGTGGTGATTGGCGGCCATGCCGATATCGGCACCCTGTCGGGCGGCGGGTCGAGCCAGGTGCGCCCGGTCGGCGGCTTTGCGCTGGAAGAACGGCAGGTCGGGGCGGGTGTCGCCTCCTTTTCCAAGCGCAGCTATGGCGGCACCGCGCCGCTCGCCGCGCTGAAGGCGGTGCGCCCCGATGCGCAGATCACCTTCGTCGACGGCCGCGATCCGGCGGTGGCGGCGGACGCGGCGCGGGCGGCGGATATGGCGATCGTGTTCGGCGAGAAATGGTCGACCGAGGCGGCCGACCAGAAGGACCTGTCGCTCGATGGCAACGGCGACGCGCTGATCGCGGCGGTGGCGAAGGCCAATCCGAAGACGATCGTGGTGCTGGAAACGGGCAATCCGGTCGCGATGCCGTGGCAGAAGGACGTCGCGGCCATCGTCGCCGCCTGGTTCCCGGGGCAGCGCGGCGGCGAGGCGATTGCGCGCGTGCTGACCGGCGCGGTCAATCCGTCGGGCCGCCTGCCGGTGACCTTCCCGGCCAGCGTGGATCAACTGCCCAACCCGGTCCTGCCCGGCGGCGATGCCGCACCCGCCGACGCGGCGACGCGCGCGACCTATGGCCTGATGGCCAGTGCGAAGCCGTTCGACGTTCATTTCCCGGAAGGCGCGGATGCAGGCTATCGCTGGTTCGCCAAGCGGAACGCGTCGCCGCTCTACGCCTTCGGGTACGGCCTCAGCTATACCAGCTTCCGCTATGACGGACTGAAGGTGACGGGCGGGCAGCGCCCCACGATCCGCTTCACCGTCACCAATACCGGCCAGCGGGCCGGGGCGGACGTGCCGCAGGTCTATCTGACCCGTCCGGGCAAGGCGAAGAGGCTTGTGGGATGGAGCAAGCCGATGCTGCAGCCCGGCGAAACGAGGGCCGTATCGGTCACGGTCGACCCGCGCGTCATCGCCGACTTCGACGTGCGCCAGCAGCGCTGGATCGTGCCGTCCGAAACGGTGGCGATCGAAGTGGCGCGTTCCGCGACCGACCCGGTGCTCAAGGGCACGGCCAGACTGACCCGAACGACGCTGAAACCCTGAGGGGCTGACCACCCGAAGCAGGCTGCGTATCGTGGATTTGAAAGGACATACCATGCCGCTCCGTCGCACCCTGATCGCCGCATTGATCGCGACCAGCGCCCTGTCCGGCACCGCCGCGCCGGTCGCCGCGCGCGAGGGCGAACCATCGCTGGAACAGCGTTTCGCGACCCCGCCCAAGGCGGCGCGTCCGCGCTTCCGCTGGTGGTGGCCGGGCGGTGCGGTGACGGATGCCGAACTGCAACGCGAGATCGCGCTGCTCGACGAGGCGGGGTTCGCCGGGGCGGAGATCCAGGCGCTCGGCCCCAATTTCGCGAACCTGTCGCCCGAGGAAAAGGCGCATGTCAACGACTATGCCGAGCCGCCCTTCTTTGCGCATGTCCGCGTCGCGGCGGCGGCGGCCAGGGCGCGGGGGATGGACCTGGACTATACGCTGGGCTCCGCCTGGCCGTCGGGGGGCGGCTTTGCGATCACGCCGGAAAAGGCGTTCGTCGAACTGACGATGGCGCGGACCCAGGTGACCGGCGGCGAGGGTACCGGCCCGGTCAGGGTGGCGATCCCGACGCGCACCAAGCGGCTGGGGGCGCTGTCGATGTTCGACGCGCGGGTGAAGGACCCCAAGGTCGCCGACTGGCCCGCGCGGATGGATGCGCAGGCGGGGATCGTCGCGGTGGTGGCGATGCGCGGCACCGCGCCCGACCTGAAGCCCGCCGGGCCGACCGCCGGGTTCGTCCTCTATCCGTGGGAGGATGTGGTGAAGCCGGGCACGCTGGCCACCGCCGACACGCTGGTCCTCACCGACAAGCTGAAGCCCGACGGCACGCTGGATTGGACGCCGCCGCCCGGCACCTGGCAGGTGTTCGTGTTCAAGCGCTATGCCTCGAACGTCGGTGTGCTGGGCGCGGCGGGACAGGGGCCGCAGCTGATCCTCGACCATATGGACCCGAACGCCTTTGCCGCGCACGCCGCGCGGGTGGGCGATCCGTTGGGCAAGAACCCCGTCGGCATCCGATCGACCTTTGTCGACAGCCTGGAGCTGATGCAGGACCTGCCCTGGGGGCGGACGTTCCTCGACGAATTCCGCAAGCGGCGCGGCTATGACCTGACGCCGTATCTGCCCTTCACGCTGCAGCCGGGATGGATGCAGGCCTGGGGCGAACATTGGTCGCCGCCCTATTTCGAGGCAAAGGACACGACCGCCGACCGGGTGCGCGCCGATTACCGGCGCACCGTGTCCGACCTGATGTTCGACGGTTTCCTCAAGCCCTTCGTCGCCTGGAACCATGCGCATGGGCTGAAGGCGAAGTTCCAGGCGCATGGCGGGGCCATCGATATCGTACGCGGTTACGGCATCGTCGACATCCCGGAAACCGAGGATCTGGTGCATGAGGGCGATCCCTATTTCATGCGCTTCGCCCGCTCCGGCGCGGACCTGTACGGCCATCCGATCGTGTCGGCCGAGAGCCTGGTGTGGAAGGACCGCCCCTATGACGTCACGCCGGACGAATTGCGGCGGCGGGCCGACCTGATTTTTGCGGGCGGGGTCAACAGCCTGATCCTGCATGGCCATGACTATCGCCTGTCCGATCCGAAATGGCCCGGCTGGCATGCTTTCCAGCCCAGCCCCTTCGGTCTTGGCTTCAGCACGATGTTCACCCAAAGCAACCCCATCTGGGCCGGGGTGCCGACGCTCGCCCGCTATATCGCCCGGACGCAGGCGGTGCTCCAGCAGGGTAGGCCGGTGGTGCCGGTCGCCTATTTCTATGGCCAGACCGGCTATTATGTCGGGATCGAGGATGCGGGCGCGGGCAAGCAGCGGGCGGAAAAGGCGTTCCTGGGCGGCGGCTATGACTTCGACCGGATCAACCCGGATTCGATCGAATCCGCGCGGGTCGAGGGGTCTATGCTCGTGTCGAAGGGAGGCGCGCGCTACCCGGTTCTGGTCTTGCCGCCGCTGGACGGCATCCGTGCCGAAACCGCCGAGCGGATCGCGGGCTTCGCCAAGGCGGGGTTGCCGGTGATCTTCACGGACAAGCTGCCGTCGCGCGACGAGGGGCTGCACGATGCCGCCGCGCGCGACGCCCGCGTGGTGAAGGCGATGGCGGCGGCTCGGGCGGCCGGCGCGCGCGTCGTGCCGCTCGACCAGCTCGTGCCGACGCTGCGCGCGCGGGGCATCCCGGCGAACCTGCAATGGACCGGCGGCGATCCGTCCGAACTGGTCTATGTCCAGCGCAGGGTCGGCAAGCGGCTCGTGACCTTCGTCCACAATCTGGCCGATGCCCCGCGCGATGCCGGGATGGTGCTGCCGGTCGCGGCGGGCGTGACGCGCTGGAATGCGATGGACGCCAGTGTGACGCCGGTCGATGGCAGAGCGGAGCGCGGCGGTACGCGGATCGCCCTGACGCTGGCCGCTGGGGAAAGCGCGCTTCTGGTCAGCGATCCCGCGACGCGTCCACGGACGGTGCCCGCACGGTCCGTTATCGAACGCCATGCGCTGCCCGTCGATGGTTGGACCCTGTCGGTGGCGGGGCATAGCGGGCGCGAACCCTATGGCGCATCCTTGGGTACCATGGCCCTGGGCGACTGGCGTGCCGTCCCGCAACTGGCGCGCTTTGCGGGCAACGGCACCTATCGCCGCTTGATCCGTATCGAGGCGAACTGGCTCAAGCCGGGGCAGCGCGTGCTGCTCGACCTTGGAGCGGTTCACGACATGGCGACGGTCAGCGTCAACGGGCGCCCGTTGCAACCCGTCATCTCCGCGCCGTTCCGCGTCGACATCACCCGGGCGGTGCGCGTCGGGGACAATGACCTGACCATCATGGTGGCGAACACGCCGCAGAACGCGATGATCGACCCCAATGCGGGCGGATACAAGAATCTGAAGCCGGTGGCCGCCGGGCTGACCGGCCCCGTCACCCTGGAGATCGAACGATGACCCGCAAGTCCCTGTTGCAGGCGCTGATCGCCTCGACCCTGTGTCTCGCCCATCCCTGCGTGGCGCAGGACGGTGCGAAGAACGACGGTGCGGGGGGCTGGATCAGTCATCCGGATGCGCCCGCCACGGCGAACCCCGTCGTGCTGCACTTCCGCCGCACGATCGACCTGTCGGGCCATCCGGGCCGTTTTCCGGTCCGCGTCACCGCCGACAATCGCTTCATCCTATACGTCAACGGTCGCCGCGTGGCGGCGGGGCCGTCGACGGGGGATGTGGCGCACTGGCGGCAAGAGGCGATCGACCTGGCACCCTATCTGACGAATGGGCGCAACGTCATCGCCGCCGTCGTGTGGAACGGCGTGAAGCCGATGAAGTTGCCGCCCAACCCGACCGCGCAGCAGCGCCGCAATGCCGAGGGCGCGGCGCTGTTCACCCAGACCGCACCATCCTTCCAGCAATCGGTCGCGACCGGCTTCCGCCTGGTCGGCGACGATGCGGCCGCCGCGATTTCGACCGATCGGCCGGGATGGCGGGTCAACCGCGATGCCGGGCACCTCTTCGAGAATGGCTGGCGACAGGTCATCAAGGGCGGCTGGTATTATGTCGCCGGACAGCCCGAGACGATCGACGCCGCCAAGGCCGATTTCGACTGGACCGGCGCGACCGAGCGCGGGGCGGGCTGGCAGGATGCGGTCGCCGCACCCGATGCGGCGCAGCGGACGCTGGTCGAGGATCGCCTGCCGCCGCAAAGCTATGCGCCGACCGTTCCGGGCAAGGTCGTCCGCACCGATCTGGCGGGCGGCCAGGCGTTTCCGACGCGCGCCGTCACCATTCCCGCCAACAGCAAGGTCCGCCTGCTGATCCAGCGCGACGCCATGGTGTCGGCCTATCCCGAACTCGACGTGGCGGGCGGGGCGGGGGCCAGCATCACCGTCACCTGGTCCGAGGCGCTGTACGACGCCAAGCGCAAGAAGGGCGACCGTGCGCTGGTCGGCGACCGGCAAGTGTTCGGCATCCACGATACCTTCCTGGCGGACGGCCAGCCCCGCACCTTCGCGCCGCTCTGGTGGCGGACCTGGCGCTTCGCCGAGATCGCGGTCGAGACGAAGGACCAGCCGCTGGTGCTGAAGGACATGCGGGCGTTCGAGACGGGCTATCCCTTCCAGCAGGTCGGGCGCTTCGCCGCCGACGATCCGACGCTCAGGCGGATCTTCGACATCGGCTGGCGGACGGCACGTGTCGATGCGCACGAAACCTATATGGACACCGCCTATTGGGAACAGCTGCAATATGCCGGCGACACCCGGTTGCAGGCGCTGATCTCCTATGCGGTCGGCGGCGATCCGCGCCTGGCCGAGCAGGCGATCGATATCTTCGCGAGTTCGGATGTCGAGAACGGCCTGATGGACGGCGCCTATCCCCAGCGGGTGCCCAATGTCATCGCGCCTTTCTCGCTGTTGTGGGTGGGGATGCTCGACGACTGGCGGATGCACCAGCCCGACACGGCCGTCCTGCGCCGCAACGTCGCGCGGATGCGCCGCGTGCTCGACTGGTACAAGCCGTGGCAGAAACCCGACGGCCTGTTGGGCAAGAATCCGCAGTGGAACTTCATCGACTGGGTCGGGCAGCCCGCGACCGACCGGACCCGCTTCCCGTCCTATGACGCGAATGGCGAAAGCTGCCTGATGAGCGTGACGTGGCTCGGCGCGTTGCAGCAGGGCGCACAGATCGAGGCGGTGGCGGGGGATGCCGCCCATGCCGCCGACTATGCCGCGCTGGCGGACCGGGTGAAGGCGGCGATCCGCCAGCGCTGCTGGGTGGGGCCGCGCGGGCTGTTCGCCGACAATCCCGACGGCACGGTCTTCAGCCAGCATATGAACGCGCTGGCGATCCTGTACGATGTCGCGACCCCGCAGGAGGCACGCGGCATCCTCGACCGCATCGTCGCACCCGGCAAGGGTATCGATGCGCCCGAGGGCATGTTCACCACCAGCTATTACTTCGCCTGGTATCTGGCGCAGGCGTTCGTCCATGCCGGGCAGGGCGATCGCTATCTGGCGCTGCTCGACACGTGGCGCGAGCTGCTCAAGCTCAACTACACGACCTGGCCCGAGGAGCGCGGCGACACGCGCTCGGACAGCCATGCGTGGAGCGCGCATCCGACCGCCGACCTGCTCGGCATCGTGGCGGGGATCGGGCCGGGATCGCCGGGCTATGCCTCGGTCCGGGTGGCACCGGCGCTGGGGACGCTGAAGCAGCTCGACGCCACTGCGGCGACTCCGGCGGGGCCGGTGACGGTGCGCTACCGGATCGCGGGGGGACGCCTGTCGGCGGACATCACGCGTCCGGCGAGCCTGCCGGGGGTCTTCGAATGGGCGGGCCAGCGTTATCCGCTGACCCGCACCACGACGCGGCTGCGCCTGCCCTTACGCTGAGGGTTTCCGGACCGACCGTGAAGTGAGCCCCTCCCCTTCAGGGGCGGGGTTGGGGCGGGGCATCGCCATGGGCGTTTCGCTTGCGGAAGCGCCCCACCCCCGGCCCCTCCCCTGAAGGGGAGGGGAGGATTTCATGTCATCCCGCGCCAG
>NZ_MQUI01000044.1:0-31244 GCF_001970915.1 Sphingomonas sp. Sph1(2015) | reverse complement strand
GAGCCCGATAGGGAGCAAGGGTCCCTTCCGCGTTGGTCACAACCCTGAACAGTTGCTTGGGACTGTGGATCCCGCACGACATGGACAGGAGCCTTTACCATGCCACAAGCCGTCATCGGCTGCGACCTTTCGCGTGCTCTCATCGACATTTGCGAACTGCCATCGGGTCGGACCGGGCAGATCGCCAATACACCGGATGCCATCGCCGTCTGGCTCGACACGCTCGACCTTGATGTCCGTGTCGTCTTCGAGGCGACCAGCGGCTGCGACGGTGACCTGATCGCGGCGCTGGCGACACGCGGCCATCCCTTCTCACGCGTCAATCCGCGTCAGGCGCGCGAGTTCGCCAGAGCCACCGGCACGCTGGCCAAGACCGACCGCGTCGATGCCCGCGTGCTCGCGCAGATGGGCGCAGCGCTCGACCTGCCCGCTACCATCCCGCTCAGCCCGGCCCGTTCGCGCCTGGCCGATTTCCTGCGACGTCGCAGGCAGTTGGTCGACATGCGCAAAGCCGAAAAGCTGCATCGCCACAGTGCAGGCCAACCCGAAATCGCCCAGGCCATCGAAGCCATGATCACGCTGCTTGGCCAGCAGATCGCCGAACTCGATCGACAGATCGCAGGCTTCATCGCCCAGGATCAGGCCCTGTCCGAACAGGCGCACCTGCTGAATGCCGTCCCCGGCATCGGACCCACCGTCCTGGCCACCTTGCTCGGCGAACTTCCCGAACTCGGCACGCTCTGCCGTCGCAAGATCGCTTCGCTCGCAGGCCTCGCACCCCACGCCCGCGAAAGTGGAACATGGCGCGGCGCCAGACGCATATGGGGTGGACGGCGCAAGGTCCGCGAAGCCCTCTACATCGCCGCCCTCAATGCCTCACGGCGTATTCCCGTCCTCACCGCCATGCGCGACAGGATGCGCGCCAAGGGTAAGGCGCCAAAGACTATACTCATCGCCATTGCGCGACAACTCCTCGTCATCCTCAACGCCATGATCCGAAAGCGACAGCCCATCGCTCTCACATGAGCATCACAGTTGCTCGCAAATCTGCAAAGAAAGCTGCCGCATGAGCCGCAAACCCAGCTTCGCCAACCTGCGGACCGCCGCAGCGCCCGCGCCTGCCCTTGTCGGCGCGCCCGGGACGGTGGTTCCCGCTCCGACGCAACCCATCACCCTGGCAAGCCGCCAGGAGCGCAGGCAGATCGCCGGTTTCTTCAGCCCCGAAATGTCCTTCGCTATGCACATGCTGGCCCGGCGCTAGGGGTAGAGCCTCCAGGCGCTGATGGCCGAAGCGTTCAACGATGTGCTGCACAAGCACGGCGAGAGTCCGATCGGAGATTAAACGCGCCTCAAATCGTTGTTGCGACGCAGATAGTTGGCTAATGCTGCGTCTACGGATGACGAGGAAGCAATGACTATCAAGCGCGTGACCAAGGCGGTGTTCCCGGTGGCCGGCCTGGGCACCCGGTTCCTGCCGGCGACCAAGGCGATGCCGAAGGAGATGCTGACGGTCGTCGACAAGCCGCTGATCCAATATGCGGTGGACGAGGCGCTGGAGGCGGGGATCGAGCAGATCATCTTCATCACGGGCCGGGGCAAGCATGCGCTCGAAAACCATTTCGACATCGCCTACGAACTGGAAGACACGATCCGCGCGCGGGGTAAGAGCCTCGACATCGGCCCGGCGGTGCGCAGCTTCGCGCAAGATTTGATCGGCTAAGCGGCGGATGTGGCAGCGGCGAAGGGTTGTTGCCGGCCTTGCGGCGGGCGTGATCCTGCCGATTGGAGGATGTCGAGGCGCGGCCCCGGCAGGGCAGGGCCTGCTGTTCACGGCATTGCGTGATGGTCGGACGAGCATCGTGATGGCGTCGGAACGACTGCATACGATCGGCTGGGACGAACGATCGTTGCAGAACGAAGAAACCGGCGCAGCCGAATATGAGCGCTCGGACAGTGTGACCGATGCTTATGCACAGGCTAATCCACTGACCAGCTTCCGTGTCCGCGATGGTCGTGGCATCGTGCATGGGTATCGGCTCGCGACGCCGGTGGTCACACCGCAGATGCTGGGTGTGTCTGGCGACGGCCGTACATCGGTGCACCCCATCCTGCTCGCGCTTGCCGGTACGGACAGGACGATGACCTTTCCGCCCGGCACTTATGTCTTCGACAATCGCCTGTTGCATCAGATCAACGATTATACCGGGACGCTCCGGTTCGCAGCAGGGGCCCGGCTGTTGTATCGCGATCCCGGGCGGACCGGCCTGTACTTCTACCAGGGATCGCCCCGGATCGAGGGACTCGTCCTGACGGCGGCCACGCCGCGGGGCGGGCGCGAGCTCGATGCCCCGATGCTGTACCTCAACAGCTGTCAGCGACCGGTGCTCAACAACGTGCGGGTGGAAGGTGGCGCCGGTGCCGGCATCGTCCTGCGCCAGAGCCCCGACGCCACGCTGACCGGCATCCGCGTACGCGATGTGCTCGCCGATGGTGTCGATTTGTTCAACTGTTCCGGCTTCACCCTGTCGGACGTCGCGACGGAGCAGACGGGGGACGATGGCGTCGCGATCCTCGACTATCGCGACGGCCCGCGGATCACGGGCGGCACGCTGCGCAATATACGCGTGCGCACCAGCGATACGCGCGGCATCACCATGGTCGGCCCGTCCGGTGTCACGCTGGATGGGTTCAGCATAGAGGATACGCGCGGTAGCGGCCTGCTGATCGGGGAGGATGCCAGTAACGGGCTGCGCGTTCCCGATCGCTGCACCGTGGCGAACGGGGTCATCCGTCGCGCCGGTCATCGTCAGGTCGCCGGCGCCTATTCGGGCAATCGATACGGGATCGAGGTAGCAAGGTCGGACAGGATCGACCTGCGCGACATACGCGTCATCGACAGCGCGACGCGCGGCCTCAGCGCGACGAGCGACCGGCCCGGCGCGCTGCTGACCACGACGCGGATCAGTGTCGAGGGGGCGGGTGGGGAAGGGATCCACGTCCGCGACCAGACCGCCTGGACCTTCGATGCGATCAGCGCCTCCGACACCGATGGTGCGGGCATCTATACTGGTCGGATCGCGCATCTAACGGGCGGCGCGCGAACCGCCATCCGCACGGCACGCAGCGGCGCGCCGAACCGGGCGATCTGGGACGAGGATAATGGCGTTCAGTCGATCGCGACCAATACGATCATCGACGATCAGCCCCGGCCCACCGGGTTCATCTATTTCTGTCGGAATATAGAGCGCGGCTCGGTGGGGCGTTTCACCTGGTCGGTGAAAGGGCCATTCTTCTACGACGTCAAGGCCCCGGTTCCGGCGATCGCGGGGCAGAGCCGCGCCGCGGGGCCGGCAGATCTGGCCATAGCCGAAACCGCGACGATCGGTCCGCTAGATCCGGTTCGGCATAGGCTGACCGGCGTCGCCGACCGGCCGATGACCGTCGTTCCGCCGCGATACGGACAGTTTCCCGGCATGGATGTGACGATTACCCGGGGCACCGGGACGGGGTCTGCGCCGGTGCGGCTGGTCGATGCCGGCCATACCGTGGCGGTCCTGCCGGGCGATCGCGCGACGACGGTGACGGTCCGTTGGGATGCGATCGCCGCGCGCTGGCAGGCCGTGCCGCTTCCCGGGCTGCGCGGATCAGCGTGAAGGCGTATTGTCCGACCGTCGACCGACCCGCGCGGTCGGCGAACGGACCTGGTCGTTGGCCACGGCAAACGGGGAGCGCTGTGTCGCACCCGGATCGTAGTCGGGATCGATCCGTAGGCTGAGTCGGGTCTGGATGCGATTCTGGATTCGGTTCTGGATACGCAGGCCCGGACCGACGCCGCCCAGTTCCCGCTCGCGCTGCTGGCGCTGCCCCGCCTGACCGACCGACGAGCGGGCGGTGGCACCGGGCCGCGTCGCCGACATCGACGAGGTGACGGGGCGCTGCTGCAGCGTGGTGGGATCGAGCGACCAGGCCAACGAAGGGTCGCTGTCGCGATCGGTGGTGGTGGCGGTACGGCCAGCGACCTGCGCACTGGCGGGCAGCGCCACAAAGATGGCGAGGCCGATCAGGCCGGTGCGAACGAGGATGGGCATGGGCAGGGTCATCGTACCGGCTCCAGCATCACGCGATCGATACGACCACTGAAGCCAGCGATCGCATCGGACGGACGGGCGACGAGCGAGAGCGTCTGGACGGGGCAGCCCGCGGGAACCTGCAGCGTCCCCGTGAACGTGCCGTTGTCCTGCGATGAATTGGGCATCACGACACGGCCGATCTCGCGGCCGTCCGAGCAGGTGAGCTGCCAATAGGGACGGGCGCCATCGACCTGTTCGATGCCGCCACCGTGACCGCTCAGCCGATAGGTGCCGGGCGGCAGGATCTGGGCCTGGCGCAGCAGGACCCCGCCGACGCTGGAGGGTGCCGAAAAGTCGAACACGCCGCCTTCCGCGCCTTGCTGGATCGCGCTGCTGATCCCGACCTCGTTGGCAGGCACCCAGTCGAAGACGGTCGGCGCCAGCGTCGCGGTAAAGCGCGGATCGCGCGAGCGGCGCGGATCGGCACCCGGATGATCGGCGACGTAATAGTGCCACGCATCGTCTGCCCGGCCATGCGCGACCAGCGCGTTGACCGTGCCGATCCGAGCAGGATCCGGCACGGTGACGCCGTCGCGGCGCAGCGCGAGGAACAGCCGGGCCGGCGTCGCGGGATCGTCGGCGTTGGCGGCGAGGAAATTGTCAAAACTTTCGCCCCAGGCGGGCCGGCGGGCTAAGGTCCGGGCCAGCGCCGCGCGGATCTGCGGATCGGCACTTGCCGTTGCCAGGATTGGGTAGAGCAGGGTCGCAAGCTCCGGTGCCGTCCGCAGGGCGATGTCGTAATGGCGCAGAGTCGCCGGAACGTCGCCGCGCGCCACCGCATTCTCGATCATCCAGAGCTGGGTCTGGCTGTCCCGGCGCGACAGCGTCTCGGCATAGCCGAACCATTGCGCGGCCTTGGCCGTGTCACCATGCGCCTGTGCCGCCAGCCCGAGCGTCACCAGCGCCGGAATGGCGGTCGGTTCCCGGCGCAGCGCCGCACGCGCCAGCCGGACGGCGACCGCCTGGTCCTTTGTGGGTTGGGCGATGATCAGCGCCAGCGCGCGCGCCGCGGTGACCCGACCGTCATAGGGGGCGATCCGTCGGGCCAGCGCCTGATCGGTCCGCACGGTCATCAGCGCCGTCGCATGCGTGACGGCGAGGATTCCGACCCCGGCCGCGCAAAGCGCCGCGAAGGCGCGCCTGCCCCACGACCGGCGTAGGCGGGGGACAGGCGAGGGGGAAGCGGACGCCGCCACGGGCGATCTATCCCTTCTCGCGTCCGTAGCCGTAGCCGTAATCGTAGCCATAGCCGCCCGGCTTCGCCTTGAACTTGGTCAACACCCCGCCGAACACATGGGCATTGGCGCTGGCCAGCCGGCCGAGCGCCGTGCGTACCAGGCTGGAACGGATGCCGTGCGATTCCACCGTGTAGATCACGCCCTCGACGCGCGAGGCGATCAGCGGCGCATCGGCGAGGCCCATGACCGGGGGCGAGTCGATGACCACATGGTCGTAATGTTCGAGCAGTCGCTGCAGCAGCAGCGACAGGCGGTTGCCGGTCAGCAGCTCGGCCGCATTGGGCGGAATCGGCCCTGCCGACATGGCAGTGAAACCGAGGTCGGTCATGGGGAAGGTCAGCGTCTCGATTCGATCGTCGCCCGCCAGGAAGTTACTAAGGCCGCGGTCGTGGTCGACGCCGCCCAGCTGATGGACTGATGGCGAGCGCATGTCGCCGTCGACCAGGATCACGCAGCGCTGGGCGCGGGCGAGCATCGTCGCGAGGGCGAGCGCGGTCGTCGACTTGCCTTCCGCAGGCCGCGTGGAGGTGACCGCAAAACTCCGCGGCACGCCATGTTCGGTCGTGAAGCCGAGGTTGGTCTGCACGGCGAGATAGGCATCGACCAGGTCCGACTTGCGATCGAGCAGCGCATCGCGCGGCGTCTCGCCCTCCACCTTGGGCACCGAGCCCAGTAGCGGCAGGCCGAGGCGGCGCTCGATCTCGATCGGATCGGCGATCGCCTCGTCGATCTGCTCGAGAACAAGTGCGAGGGCCGCACCGATGAACAGGCCGGCGAGCAGCGACGCAGCGAGGTTGAGCAGCATCCGCGGGCTCGACGGCTTCTCGGGAACGTCCGCGGTATCGACGACGGCGACGTTGTTGACGCCAACACCGCCGGCGACGCCAATCTCCTTGTAGCGTTGGAGCAAGCCGTCATACAGCGCGCGGTTAGTGTCCACCTCCTGCTGGTAGATGTTGTACTGGATGCTGCGGCGCCGCAAATCAAGATAGCTCGATTTCAGGCGGTCGACGCGCGCCTTCAGCGCCTCTTCGCGCGACTGCGCCTCGCGATAGTCGGCCTCGAGTGAGCCCGAGACGCGGCGCTCCTCGCGGGCGATCGCGCCGTCGATCTGGTCGATCTGCGACTTGATCGCGCGCGCGGCCGGATAGCCGGGTTCGAACTGGACCATCAGCTTCTGATAGTCGGCCGCGAGCTCGGCGCGGCGCGAACGCAGGCTGTTGATCGCGATGTTGCGCAGGGCCTCGGTCGATGCGCCCGCGCGGCCGGCTTCGCGATAGCGCGCCTCGGCCTGGATGCGGTCGGCGGTCGCCTGGAGCAGCGAGGCGTTGAGCGAGGCGAGGTCGTCGGCAACGATCGACCGTTCCGCCGTGGTCGTGCCGTTGCTCGACTGCGCGGGCAGGTTGATGATCTGCTGCTGCGAAGCATAGTTGACGAGCTGGCGCTGAGATTCGTCCAGCCGTTCCTTCTGCAGGCGCAACTGGCGCTCGAGCAGGTTGCGCCCATAGGCGGTCGCCTGCACCTTACGTTCCAAGTTCGTCTGGATGAACGCTTCCGCCCAGGTATTGGCGACCTTTGCCGAGAAGGCGGGATCGGGGCTGGTGAAGGCGATGTCCACCAGACGCGACAGTCGGGTCGGATTGACGGCCAGGTTCTTGAGCAGGGTCTCGCCCGCCACCTTCTGCCGTTCGGCACGACCGGCCGGCGGATAGCGGTTGTTGGTCAGCTGGAAGGCCGGCGTATTCTCCTTGACGCCGAAGCGTTCGAAGAATTTGGGATCGTCGACCAGGCGGAGCTGATTGGCGACGCGTTCGGCCAGCGCGCGCGAGCGCAGCAAGCCATATTGGGTCTGGTAGAATTCCTGGTCAATCGTGCTCGTTTCGCGCTCAACCCCCTGGAAGTTGGTAATTTGGTTGGATTCGCGCGATATCTCAATGGTCGAGGTCGCCGTGTATTTCGGCGTCATCAACAAGGTCGCGATCAATCCGATCAGCAGGCAGGTGACCGCCGCGCCGAGGATCACATAGCGCCAGCGCGTCGCGATACGTAGATACTGGCGCACCATCGGCATGCGTTCTGCATCCGGGAGGCGCGCGGCTGTGGCAGGCGTTCCGCCGGCGGGGAAGGTCGGGGCAACGGTCATGGATTGGATACGCCTTACTGCAGCAGCGCGATGAGCGGCGCGGCAATGATCGGGGAGAGCGACACGACGTCACGGAACAGGCGGCGCTGTGGTGAATCGCCAACGATGATGATGTCGTTGGCGTAGATCGCCGGATCGTCATAAGCACCGCGGCGGATCGCGGCGACATTATAGAGGCCCGCCATCTTGTGGCCGTCGACGGTGCGCAGAATCACGACATCCTCCTGCCTTGCGAATTCGGACAATCCCTTGGCTGAGGCGATGGCGCGCAATAGCGTCATCTGGTTGGTGACGGGATAGAGACCAGGTTCGACCACCTGACCGTCGATTGTCACTACTTGGCTGACCGAACTCTGGATGTTGACGGTCACTTCGGGGTCGCGGACGTAATGCGCGCGTAGCGCCGTGGTGATCGCGCGGCTGAGTTCGCTGGCGGTGCGGCCGCGGGCGTCGATCGTGCCAGCAAGTGGCATGGCGATGCGGCCACTCGCGTCGACCTGCAGCTCACGGGTGAGCTCGGGAACGTTGAACACATCGACTTGGATGGTGTCGAGCGGACCAATCAGAGCCGGGCGATCGGCCGCGGTCAGGTCGGTGCGATTAGGCGGGGGCAACGTCTTGCTATCTTGAACCACGGTCAGGCGCGGTGTAGAGGCAAGCGGTTTCTCATGCGCGCATGCCGCCAAGACAAGGGCAATCGGCAAGACAAAGCAAATTTTTCGCATGGATTTCGAATGTTCCGGATGAGGACGTGAGATCATACGACCCCGGAGGACTGAGGTAAAGTTTCGTCTTTAGTGCCTTGGTGGGGACTAGTCTGTCCGCCCAACCAAACGGCTGCGATCGTCATCACGGCCATAATGATTGGGGTTCGAGCCGGATAGTCGACGATACTGGCCAGCAAGACAAGGAGGAGCATGGCCGAGCCCAGTCGGGCAAGGGTGCCCTCCCGATCTCCCACGCTGCGCCAGGCCCGCAGGCTCGCCATCAGCCACCAAGTGATCGCAGCCAGCAGCGTGATTACTCCCACGACCCCGGTATCGAGCACAATCTCGAGAAAATCGTTATGCGCGTGATTGAAATAAGTAGGCTTCAGCAGTGTAAATGGTTCGTGCATTCGGAACAACGGATCGAATCCACCGAGGCCAGCACCAACCGGAAAGTATTCGTGGATCATACGGAGCACAACGGGCAGACCCTTGCTGCGCATGTCATGCACATCAACGGTCATCGCACGGTCAATCGACATCGCACGATCGTTTGCGACGCTGAGTGCGACGGCGAGCGCGACCAAGGCGATTGTGCCAACAATAAGGGCCGGAAATACCCAGCGCGGATAGCGTGTGAGCGTTCGGCGCAAGGGCCGCCAAGCAAACAGTAGTGCGAGGCCCAGCGCGATCATGCCGAGCGCCGTGCCAGCGCGCGATCCGCTGGCCAAGATGGTAAGGGTGAAGACGAGGATTAGCCCCAATACGACGGGTGCCCGCCAGCCGGACTGCCGACCATCCCAAAATGCCCATGCCGGCGCAAGCACACAGCCGATAGCCAGAAGTAGCGCGAAGTGGTTGTGATTGGCAAAGTTGCCGCTGATCTCACCAACTCCGTTGAGTAGCGGATTATTGGAGGCCCCGCCCGAAAATTGCAACAGGCCCGCCAATGCAGAGACCAGAACAAAGCCGAGTAGTGTCTTGATGAGCAGCGAATCCTCACGCCGATGGATTCTAGCCATCAGGCACAGTACGGTAAATGGTACGATCAGTGAGAGCAGCGCGTTAAGCGTCATTGATGGCACGATCGCGAGCGGGCGCCAGGGTTGCGGTTCGCCGGCCAAACGCGCTGCGGTTAGAAAGGGCGCACGTCCGGGCAAGGTTGTCCAGACCACTGGTGGTAGTGGTACAAGCTGAAGCAGTGCGATCAGCCCGGAGGCGATCAGCACAATCATGGCGGGGCGAGTACGGGTGTCGAATACCAGCGGCCCTGTTAGGCAGAACAGCACGAGACACAGGGTGGAGATCGCGCGCACGACCGCCTGCCCAGGTACGTTGGCTCGTGAGCCCCCCCCCGCAATCCAAAGCGTGACAAGCAAAATCAGTAGCAGCACCATCGCCCACGAAGGCTTGGCGCGTCCTACAGTGAGGCGATGCATGTGCATAGCGACCCGGTAGACGATCGAAGCCGGTTTGGAAACTCGCCAGCGAGCGAGTTTCGCCAGCAATCGTTTGGAATTTTTCGGGAGAAGTGGAGAATTTCCTTAAAACGGGAGGAAAACCAGCTGACGAAGCGGCAACGATTCACCTGGCCCACATCCTTCCAATTGCTTGGGAATGATGTGCTATTAAAGCTCGGGACCAAGATCCCGGTGGGCCCGCTTCAGCGTTTGACCGCGCCTGTAATGGCCGTTTTGCCAAGACACGACGAGCATACGGCACATGACATTCACCGGTCAGATGCACGTCATGTGGCCTCGACAAGTCCAGCTTCGCCGCGGCATTTCCGAAAAGATACCAATGGTCTATGTGCATGACATGCGCAACCGTTCACAAACTGCCCGGACGATCACGCTCGTGATGGTCGCACTGAGCGCAATATTCTGGATCAGCACCGCCACGGCCACTGTTTGCATCGGTCCCACCGCGGGCGCGAGCAGCAGCGTGGCACAGAAGCCGGCAAGGCCGATCCCTCCGCCCACGATCCACCAGTGCTCGCGGTGAAAGGCCGCGACTGCCATGCCAAACGGGGCGGCGATGCAGGTGACGAGCGCGCTGGCGAACAGCGGTACGGCGATGCCGGCCGGGATGGTCAGCGTCCTCCAGTGAAGCATGCCGAGGACGACGATGCCGACGACCGCGAGCGGGATGTAAACAAGTGCGAACAGCGCAGATAGCTTCGCATTCTGACGGATCACGCCGATCACCTGTGGCATATCGTCCGCAGCCACCGCCTTGATGAGCCGCGGCGCAAAGGCGATCGCCAGCCCGTGCAGGAAGACGGAGATCGCCGAGGACAGCTTGCGGACCACCTCGAACGTCGCAACTCGCTGGGGCACACCGAGCCACGTCAGCGCCAGTGTCGGCAGGGTTTCGCTCGCCGCACTCACCATGCCGCTGGCGAGAAAGGTACGGCTTTCCACCCACAAGGTGCGTAGATGTTGCTGGCGCATCGTCGCAAGGCCGCTCGAAATACGCCCACCGCGCATCAGGATCGAAGTGAGCGCAGGCAGCAGATAGCAGGCCCCCATGATCGCGGTGATCGCAGGCCAAGGTAGGAGCAGGTGCAGCAGCGCCGCTGCTGCAAAGGCGAGCGTGACGAGGAACGGCGGCAGGATATAGAAGAAGAGGACTGACAGGACCTGCCGCTCGGCCGCGACCTGGCGCACCTCCTCCAACCGGCAGATCGTCAGAGCAAAGACGACGAAGAGGAACAGTGCTGCGCTGATCGGCGCTACGGCCCCAATTAGCAGGAGGATTGCGAGAGCAGGTACGAGAAGTGCCATAAAGGCGAGCACGATGTGCGAGGCGGCGATCTGCGGCCGCTCAGGGAGCAGCAGCGCGCGCATATAGCCTTGACTCGCATATTGGGCGAGCGGTCCGACGATGAGTAGGCCCATCGCAAACACGCTCGCGCCGAGACCATATTGCCGGGGGTCGAGTGCGACGGCCGCGGCGAGCGGCGGAAAGAAACCGATGCCTCCAGCGATCAGGCGGACGAATAATAGCCGCGACAGCTTCATGCCGGCACATCTTCGTGGAGTGGCGCCAGCATCTCCTCGACGACATGCGCCCAGGTTCGTGGTCGGTCGACGTCTCCCCTGCCCTGCTTCAGAGCAGCGTTGACAGCGCGCACGATCGAGTCCGCATCGCCCACCGTATAGCCGAACCGCGACATCCGCCCGCCCTGTGCGAAGGTCGGGCAGACTGCAGGTACGCCCGCCGCCTCGAACTGCATCAGCTTCATTGAGGTGTCGACCAGATAAGCCGCGTCCAACGCGGAGTGATAGGGTGCGATTCCGATATCGGCATGCCGAATGTACGGAATGGTGTCGCCGAACCCCATTTCCGCGATCCAGTGAAGATTGGGATGATGCGGCCCCAGCGCGCTGCCGTCGTGTCCCGACCCGATGACGTGGAAATCGACGTGCGGAAACGCACGCGCCGCGACATCGAAGACAGCTGGATCGAACAACATAGACCCCACCGACACCGCGGCCGGGTGCCGCGTATAGGGATCGACGAGGTTTCCGGCGAAGAAGCTTTCGTCGAGACCGTGCGGGATGATTCGCTGGCGGCGGATACAAGCATGATCCCGCGCCATGCGGGCCGAGGGCAGGCGGACGTAAGCGATACGCGGCGCCGATCTGCACAAGGCCCGGTCGTAGAAGCGCGCCATGCCGATCGTCGCCAACGTGTCCGATGCGCTGTAAATGATCACCGCCTGCGGGTTGTGGCGGGCAATCTCGTCGATCAGCGCGACCGAGCCGCCGGATTCGACTATGATCGTGCGGGCTCGTGCGATCATCGCTGTGACAGCCGCCGGCATCGCGCGGCCGTACAGCCGGCTGGCGGCCCGGTTCCAAAGGTCGAAGACGGGGGGCCGGACATTGAGCGGATGTAGCGGCGCATGCCATAGATAGGTCTCGACCCCGTTCGCGGCGCGATCCGCACCCGGTGCCAGCGCCAAGCGCCGGTCGCGTCCCTTTAGTCGCGAGAGCGGACTGAGGTGCGTCGACAAGAACATCGTTTCACCGCGCCGGACGAGTTCGTCCGCAATGAAGTGCAGGTCGACGCGCCGCTTGGTGCGATAGTCGTGCGTCGCACTGACGATGAGGAAGGGCGGATCGAACCGGATCATCGTGCTACGCCCGCACCATATGCGCGAGGTAGCGGGCGTGTTGGCCCACCACTGCGGCGCGGGCATAGCGCGCCGCATGCGCGATCCGCTCGTCGGGCTCGTTGGGAGCGGGATCGTCGATCCGGTTGATCATCGCCGCAGCCAGCGCGGCGGGATCCTCGGGCGGCACGAGCGTTCCCAATGTGGGTGCGGTCAGGATGTCCTCCGGCCCGAAGTCGCAGCGGGCGGCGATCACCGGCAGGCCGGCGCTTAGCGCCTCGACGATGACGACGCCGAACCCTTCCCACCGCGATGCGATGACGAAGGTTCCTGCGCGGGCGAGCGCGGCAGTGGGATCGGCGACAACCCCTTGCAGATGAACATGGCCGGCTAGACCAAGCTGCGCAATTAATGTCTCGAGCGCCGGGCGCTCCTCGCCCTCGCCCAGGATAGTGAGCCGCGCTTTGGGACGCGCATCCACCACGATCCGCATCGCGCGGATGGCGATGTCATGTCCCTTCTGGCGGGCGAGTCGACCGATCGACACGAAGCGCGCTCGCGTCGCGGCATCGTCGGTGCGCATCACAGGCTGCAACTGCCGCACTGGATTTGGCAGATAGTCGACGCGCCCGCCGCCCAGCATCCGCTCCGTAGCCCGCGCGAGCGCTGGCGATACCGCGACGATCCCTGCGAACAAGCGCGGCGCCAGCCTGAAGACGGTAAACAGCAACCGCGCTTTTACCGATGTAGCGCGTTCGATATCAGGATTGCCGTGGAGATGCAGCACGATGCGGTCGCGGCGCCCGTGCAGACGATTGTAAGTGAGACACAGGATCGCAATCTCGAACTGCGGGATCACGATCACGTCGAAATTTTCACGGGCCGCGACGGAATACAATGCGCGCGGCACTTGCCGCACGCGGTTGCCCGCCATCACGATCCGGCGATATGGTGCCTCGCGCGTCTCGGGATAATCGTTGAAATACAACACTGTGACGTCGGCAGGTACGTCCGCCTGCTCGGTCAACGCGGACGCGAGATCGTGGGTAACACGCTCGATGCCTGCAAAATGCGACGAAGGCGGAACCAGATAGGCCACCTTGAGCCGCCGACGGGCGACACCAAGAGCAGAATGAGCATCGATCACGCGTACGCTCCCTCGAACAGAATGGGCAGGAGACGGACCGCCGCTCATGGTCGCGCCTCAGGCAACATGAGTTCGTCGTAGAGCGCGAGCAGATCGTGATTCATCCGGTCCGCATCGAATCGGCTGACGAATCGGTCGCGCGCCGCCAGTCCCATCCGGCGCAGGGCATCGGCATCGACGCGGGCGAGCGCATCGGCCAGGAAGCGTGGATCATGATGGTCGACGAGAAGTCCGGTCGTCCCGTCCTCGATCAGGTCGGGGAAGGCACCGGCATTCGTTGCGATCAGCGCACGGCCCGCGCGCATCGCCTCCAGCGCGACCAGCGGCAGCCCCTCCCACCGACTGGGCATGACCACTGCGTCGGCGTCCGCAATCACCTCTGCGACCGCCTCACGCGGCAGCCAGCCCCTGTGATCGATAGTCGGATGGGAGAGGTCGACGGGCTCGCCGCCCTTCAGGGCCGCACCGATCACCGTCAGCCTGACCTTACCCGGGGGGACGTGGCGTAAGGCGGCAAGCAGCAGGTCGAACCCCTTCTGCCGGTCGAGCCGGCCGATGAAGAGCAGCCTGATCGGACCACCATCGCTATCGGGTCGTATGGTGAAGGGCGCTGGCGCACGGTCGCGGATTCCGGATACGATCAGCGTCATGCGGGCCGGATCGAAGCCTTGCGCCGCCAGAAAACGTGTCTCGTGCGGAGAGATGTTGACGATCCGGTCGGTCAGGCGCGACAAGCCGCGCTCCATCGCTACCAGCGCACCATTGTGCTTCGTTTCACGATCCGGATCGATCATCCACCCATGCGCGCAATAGACGACGGGCGGACGCCGGCGCAGGCCCTGCAATGCAATGCGACCGACCGCGCCTGCAACGGTGCTGTGCAGGTGTACGAGCGCGGGCGCACGGATCGTGAGGGCCTGCCGTACTGCCCGGCCCAATCGGGCCAGCGCGCCCGGCGACCGTCGATCCTGCCGATAGTCCAAGCGAACGAGGCCTTCTATCGTAGGAAAGGCTGCAAGTTCGCTGCTTGGGGCTAACAGCGCGATCCGTCCGGCGCCATAGCGAGCGATCTGAGCGGGAATGATTTCCTCGAAGTAGCTCGCCGTCCCACCCATCAGGCATTCACAGACATGTAGCACGGTAAGGCCAGCTGGGTCGCTCATCGCATCATGTCCTGTGCAAGCGCGGCGAAGGCCAGCGCCGATCCCTTCCAACTGTACTGCTTGACCCGCTCATGTCCTTTGCCAACTAACTTTGCGCGTCGTACCGGATCATCATGAAGCGTCAGGATTGAATCCAACCAACGATCGGGCGCATGCGGTGGCAGCAGAATTGCGGCATCGCCCAACACTTCAGGAAGTGCTGAACTGTCTGAGGCGATGACGGGGCAGCCGAACTTCATCGCCTCGATCGCCGGCACCCCAAACCCTTCGTAAAGCGAGGGAAATAGGAAGGCAGAGGCTTGGCAATACAATGCAGCGAGCGTCTCGTCCGACACGAAGCCAAGGTTAACAACATTATCTTCAACCCCCCGCACCCCTCCACCAAACACCTTGGCATTACCACCGCCTGCAACGACGACACAGATGCCGCGCTCGGCGAGGTGCGGTGCGATACCAGCGATCATGCCGATGTTTTTGTTTGCCGACCGGCTGCCGAGGCAAAGCACGTATGGTGAGCGCACGCCTTCAGGCAGCAGTCTCTTTGTGCCCGTATCAACGTCCGAATCAAAATTGTCTGCCGCATTGTAGGTAATCGCATCAGGCGCCCGATTGGCGATCCCGAGCTCGACCAATTTGTCCGCCGAAAAGCGCGACACGGTGGTCCAACGGGCACTGGTCGCGATGATCCGTGGGATGACCAGATCGTACCATTTGCGGAACTGCCACGAAAAGTTCTGTGGGATCAACCAGGGATGCGCGTCATGGACGCAGGTGATGTTCCGTCGCGACGCGAAGGGCGCCATGTTGCATAGGTTGAGAATAACGTCGCGGCCCTGTGCCGAACGCGGCAGATGCCATTGTTCCCATAGCTGCCCCCCGGATTCTCCAACTCGCAGTTCCGGGATGAGCGGGGTAAGAGCAGGCGAATTGGACTGCGGGCGCACGATGAGCAGGTCGAGCCCGTCGAGTCGAGCATCTCCAGCGGCCTTGAGCATGCCGAGCGCCCGCGTCACTTCGCGTCCGAAGCGTTCTACGCCGGTGACCGGCTTGTCGAGGAAACGACCATTGATAAGAACGCGCATGGTTTTCCAATTTGGGGAAGGTTGGCGAAATACGGGAGATGGCCGATCTTTATTGGTAGCGGCAATTTACGCTTGTCTTGCCTTTGATCGCTACTGGCTCAACCGCGCTTGACTGTTGACGATGACGTCGTCTGTCACAGGTTTGGCCCAAATGGCCAAGGCGATCCCGACCCCGATTATTGCCGCGACCGCACGGCCATCATAGATGTAGCCGATGCGCAAAATTTCGAAGATGGAATAAAGTACAATCGGATATACATAGCGTAGTCTTCCTCGCCCGCTCCGGAAGGAGGCAAAGGTGAAGCCTGCAATTGCGCCATAGGCGGCCATGAAAATGATAGCAAGTAACCATCCCCAGTCATAGACAACTGTAAGAAATCCAGTTGTGTTATTATATTCGGGAGAAGCATATATATTTAAAAAATCAAGAAACCAAGAATACGGACCAGTGGCATCACCATTTCTTGATTCACCAGATAAAATTTTCCCGATGACCGGGAACCTATATAGCCAATTAAGAGTCCACCCCCCGCTGTAAGTCGGGTTTGGCGAATATTCCATGATCGCGCATATGTTATTCAAAGATGTAACATAATACAACATAAAGCGATCGACAACAAAATGTGGGAAATTGTCATATAATTCAATATAATGATTAATCCAGCTTCGCGGGTACTCAAAAACTGCAAAAAATACTGGTGCAATAGTATAAAGAACAAAAGGGAAAGGCCTAATTGCAAGGCGGAATATAATTTGTGAAAAATTACGCCCGGTTACATAGACAGCAAAAACCGGGATCGCAATCTCGACGATTGCTATGCGCTCAGAAAAAGCCGCAGCGCGAAAAATGGCGAGTAGTATGATGATCGCCATCTTCCAGTGATAGGTTGCTGGAAGGCGCTCGCCGTCCTGGAACTGTTTAATCGCGTAGATGATTGCATAGGAAATACCAAATTGCGTCGCGGTAGTGACCCCCGAGATGTTCTGCGCATTGTCGCGCACGTCGTACATCGCACCGACGGTGCCGCGGATCGTGTCGAGAATGAGCCCCGGCTGGGACAGGACCAGCGGTCCGAACCAGATCAGATAGGCCACGACCGTTACGTAGAACAGAAAATCGAGGCAGCCATCACCTAGCTTCACCTTACGATTGAAGGCCTTGCGCCCCCCCGGAATTGCACCTGCCACGAACGCTAGGAAAAGACAGAGGCTGCCGAACACGTAACTTGGCTCGAGGAATACCACCCGCGATGCGAGGACCGGCGCATTTTCGATTACGTAGGGAGTGATCGCCGCAATCAGCAGAAAGAACGGCACCACAAAATACAGCATCAATAATGCCGGTGAATGCCACCAGCGCATCTCGATGCCTTCGGCAGGCGTGGCGATCTTAAGCATACGCGCCTCATACGCAGCGCTTCCTTGGGGGTAAAGAGAGGCATCACAGGAAGCGCGGCAGCGCTTGAGATGGTTCGCATCGCCCGGTCGCGGCTTCATGGGTTACAACGATAGACCTTTTCCTCACTGATGCCCCCGGCAGGATTGTTGCAGATTGGCGTGCAAAAGGTCGACGGCGTCAGGGAGGTGCGGACTATACGCGCACCGATCACCGCAGCACCAAACGAGGTGCCAGACAGCAGCTGCCAGCGGCACTAGCCAATTCCCTAACGCCACGGCAAAGCGCACCACAAAGCATCGTCGTCCAGATGGAGACGACGCTGATGATATGGGCAAACAGAGGTGGCCCGGTTTGCCTGAACAGGCTTGCGGTCTGGATAAGTGGACAGCCGCTCGTTGATCATGCCGCTGCGAGAAGCGGCTGTTGAAAATATATATGGTCGGGCGTGCGGCCGCCAAGCGCGGAATGCGGCCTGACGGCATTGTAGAACGCGATGTAGCGACCGATGCTGCCGCGGGCTTCGGGGACCGAGGCGTAGGCGTTGAGGTATACCTCCTCGTATTTCACCGAGCGCCAGAGGCGCTCGACGAACACGTTGTCACGCCAGCAGCCTTTCCCGTCCATGCTGATGGCGATCTTCTCGCGCAGGAGGACGGCGGTGAACGCGGTGCTGGTGAACTGCGAGCCCTGGTCGCTGTTGAAAATCGCTGGCTTACCATAGCGGGCGAGCGCTTCCTCCAGCGCCTCGATGCAGAATTCGGCATCCAGCGAGATCGACACCCGCCACGCCAGCACGCGCCGGGTGAACCAGTCGACGATGGCGACGAGGTAGACGAAGCCGCGCGCCATCGGCACGTAGGTGATGTCCGTCGCCCACACCTGGTTGGGCCTCGTGGGAGTGTCAGGAATTTGGTGTGTGGGCGGGCGGATGAACATTACGCCGCCATGGCCTTGATGAAGCGTTCACCGAAGATGACGGCGAACTGGGCCTTGGCCATGGTCCACTCACGTGGCGGCATCTTCCACTCTTTTTCCGAACGGTTCAAGATCAGGTAGAGCAGCTTGGCGGCAGCCTCGTCGCTGGGGAAATGCCCACGGGCACGAACCGCCCGGCGCAGCTTCGAATTGAGCGCCTCGATGGCATTTGTCGTGTAGATGATCCGCCGGACCTCGTCTGGGAAGGCGAAGAACGGGATGACCTCGGCCCAGGCGCGGCGCCAGCTCTGGCCGATGGCGGGGTAGCGGGTGCCCCGGGGACCGGCCTCGAATGCGGTCAGCGCCTGCTCGGCCGCCTCGGCGCTGGGTGCGCGGTAGACCTGCTTCAGCGCGCTCGCCAGGCCCTTGCGGTCCTTCCAGGATACGAAATCCATGGAATTGCGCAGCAGGTGGACGATGCAGGTTTGAACCACGGCGTCGGGAAACACGGCGGTGATCGCCTCGGGAAAGCCTTTCAGCCCGTCGACGACGGCGAGCAGGATGTCCTGGGTGCCGCGGTTCCTGAGCTCGTTCATGACCCTGAGCCAGAATTTGGCACCCTCGTTCTGCTCCAGCACAGGCCCAGCACCTCCTTGGCACCCCCCGCCTTCGCGGGGGCAGGCTGCGCGGACACCAAGGGCGATGTGGATCGCCTTGTTGCGCACCATGCCCTCGTCCCGAATCTTCACCCGCAAGGCGTCGAAAAAGACGAGCGGGTAGACCGGACCCAGCGGCCGCGGCTGCCAGATCGCCACCTCGTCGAGTACGGCGTCGGTCACCGTCGAGATCAGATCGGGCGACACAGCCTGCCCCGGCGAAGGCCGGGGTCGATGCCGTACAGATCATGTAGGTGCCCCGTGATCTCCCGGGTGCCCATGCCGCGCGCGTACATCGACACGATCTTTTCATCGAAACCTGGAAAGCGCCGCTGGTATTTGGCGATCAGCTGCGGGTCGAAGCTGGCTTGCCGGTCGCGCGGTACGTCGATCGCCAGCTTGCCGGTATCGGTCGTGATCGTCTTCCGGCCGTAGCCGTTGCGCGAGTTGCCAGCTCCGTCTTCCCCAGCCAGGTGGTGATCCATCTCGGCGTTCAGGGCACGCTCGGCCAGCGCCTTCTTCAGCGCATCCAGCAGCCCTCCCTGCGCCAAAGCGGTGCCCGCGTCACCGCCGGCCAACAACTGATCCAGAAGCTCGTTCGGTATCGCCGGCTCTTTGCGTCGGGACATATCGGGCCTCCTTCCTTCCCGTTATGCCCGCCCACACACGAAATTCCTGACAGTCCCGGCCTCGTCACCGCCAGCTTGCGCAGCAGGTAGGGATAGACCTTGTGCCCCGGTGCCGGTTTCGACGTGTTCGGACGACGGTAGATCGCCTCCAACCCCATCCGCTTCATCAGCGTCGCGACATGCAGCCGGCCGACTGACATGCCTTCCTGCCGAAGCAGGTCGCGCAGCATCCGGCTACCCGCGAACGGGTAGAGCAGGTGCAATTCGTCGATCCGCCGCATGATAGCCAGATCGGCCTCCGGCACGGCGCGTGGCAGATAGTAGATGCTGCCGCGGCTGATCCCGAGCTGCCGCGCCTGGGCGACCAGCGGCAGCACAGAACTGCGGTCGATCATCGCTTTGCGCTCGGCAACAGACCGGCCTTCCCGAGCGCACCGGACAAAAAATCATTCGCCAGCGTCAGTTCGCGGATTTTGGCATGCAGCACTTCGACGTCGACCGCCGGTTCTACCGCGGACTGCTCCGACCCGAACACGTCAGCCGCACCTTCCAGCAGCCGTGCCCGCCACTGGTTGATGAGGTTCAGGTGCACATCATATTGCTGCGCCAACTCAGCCAGCGTCTTCTCACCCTTCACCGCAGCCAACGCCACCTTCGCCTTGAACGCCGGGTTGTGCTTACGCCGGGGTCGCTTGCTCATCTTGCCTCCTGTTCGCGGCCACCATGGCCACTGTCAGATCGGCAATCCACTTATCCGCGATGTTCATTCCCCGAGCCACATCGCAACTGTGCCGGAGCGATTCCGTTGTGCATGGCTGGACTACTTGTAAACTGGTCTTGAATGATCAATTGTGATCGCGTAAGCGGTGGACCATGCTTCGCCGCGTTAGCACCCGTTTGGCTTGGTATGTCCGTCGCGCAGCCCTGATCCGTGCGCGCATAGGCGCAAGAAGTTACATCAGTAGCGGCGTAAATTTGACGAACTGCCGATTAGCAGTCGGGACTGACGTATTCATCAACAAGGGCCTGCTTGTTGAAGGCGATGGAGGCGTCATAATAGGCAACAACGTCCGTATTGGTCCACGGGTGACAATAATAACTTCTTCTCACCATATAACCAATGATGAGAAATGCCGCGCTAGCCATGACCTCTTTACGAAACCTGTGGCAATAGCTGATGGAGTATGGATAGGCGCGTCAGTGACAGTTTTACCTGGCGTTACAATTGGTGCTGGAAGTGTAATTGCCGCTGGCGCAATAGTTATAAAAGACGTTCCCACTAACGTAATCGTGGCCGGAGTGCCAGCTGGGGTAATTCGATCTCTTTCAGCGCAAAATTAACGTCAATTTGACTAAGGCGTAGCGGCTTTCCTGTTTCACTGCAGGGGTGGGCCACAGGTGTCCGGGTGTGGCGTGACGTGACCCCAATCTTTCATCCAGCGGCAACCAGAGACCGACCGACGTTTGAGGGTCCCCCGGTTTCTCATCCAAGTCGAGGGTGAGTTTCCGGCGTTCATTCGGCCGCGATCTTGGCCGCGGCAGCAGCATATTCGGCCGACGTCAGCCAGCCAAGCGATATGTGAGAGCGGCTCTCGTTGTAGTCTCGCCGCCAGGCCTCGATCTTGGCCCACGCGTCCTCCAGCGACAGGAACCAGTGCGTGTTCAGGCACTCATCCCGAAGGCGGCCATTGAACGACTCTACGAACGCGTTGTCCGTCGGCTTGCCCGGCCGGCTGAAGTCCAGCGTGACGCCATTCTCGTATGCCCAGCGGTCAGGCGCCTTCGATATGAACTCTGGGTCATAGCACATCGGGAAGCGCTGGTTCGGGAGCCGATATGGCCCTGATGAAGACAAGGTCGCGAAGCGGCCGCAGGCTTCATCAGGGCCAGCCATGGCTGGCCAGCAGGTATCTAAAGTAAAGTTGCCGAGACAACACTTTGGAGACCGACCGACCATGACCAAGCTCACCTCTACGTGTAGAGGCTCGCAAACATAGCGGCGTCTGCTCGCCATGGGAGCGATTCTCTGCTCACGCTATCTGCCACTGACGGGTGGCATTTTGCTCAAATTAGCTGCCAGCGTGCTCGCCATCATCCGGCGCTGCTCGCAATCGGGATTTTCTGCTCACATTATCCGTTCCGGATAAATGCCAATGGCGGGTTCCTTTCGTGTCGTTGGATCGTCCCATTTCTCCGTCTCAAACGGGCCATTTCGGGAATGAGCAATCGGGAACATATTTCGGGAAAACGGCTACCTGGGGTCATCGCAGAATGTCTTTCTGAGCGTACGCTAAGGGCGGGCCGGTGATCCCGTCGTCCGCAGCGGCCTGAATCGCTCGCGGGGTTTGTCGATTTCGTTCCACAGATAGTCGCCGGTGAGGCTGATGTGCTCCCAGCCCAGCGGGGCGACATGGGCGAGCAGGGTGTCGGGCACGTCGATGCCGCGCTCGCGCAGGTGGCGGACGGCGCGGTCGAGATAAACGGTGTTCCACAGGATGATGGCCGAGACGATCAGGTTGAGGCCGGAAGCGCGATGTCACTGGTTCTCGAAGGTGCGGTCGCGCAATTCGCCGAGGCGGTTGAAGAAGACGGCACAGGCGAGCGCGTTGCGGGCCTCGCCCTTGTTGAGGTTGGCGTTGGTGCGCCGACGCAGATCGGGATCGTCGAGCCAGTCGAGCATGAACAGGGTGCGCTCGACCCGTCCGATCTCACGCAGCGCGCGGGCGACGGGGTTCTGGCGGGGATAGCCGGCGAGCTTGCGCAGCATCACCGATGCGCGGACGGTGCCGGCCCGGATCGAGGCGGCAAGCCGCAGCGTCTCGTCCCAATCCTCCTCGATGGCGCGCAGGTTGACCGGTCCGGCAATGAGGGGTCGCAGCGTCGGCCAGGGTGCTAGGTCGCTCATGGCATAGAGGCGGCGTTCGCCAAGGTCGCGGATGCGGGGCACGAAGCGGAAGCCGAGCAGGTGGCACAGGCCGAAGACATGATCGACGGCGCCGGCGGTGTCGGTCGCATGCTCGCGGATCGCGATACCGCTTTCATGGTCGAGCAGGCCGTCGATGACGTGTGGAGCCTCGCCGGCATTGGCGGCGATGACCTTGCTGTGGAAGGGCGCGAAGCGGTCGGAGATGTGGGTGTAGAACAGCACGCCGGGCTCGCTGCCATAGCGGGCATTGTGATCGGCGCGCGCCTCGCCGCGCCCGCCCGCACGAAAGAACTGCCCGTCCGATGACGAAGTGTCACCCGGCCCCCATAAACGGCTGAGCGGATGGGCATGGTGGTGATCGACGATCGCGGCGAGCGCGCTGGCGTAGGTTTCGTCGCGGATATGCCATTCGGCGGTCCACAGCAGCCGGGCATGGGTCAGCCCGCGCGAGCTTTCCGCCATGCGGGCCAGGCCGAGATTGGTGCCATCGGCGAGGATCGCTCCCATCAGTGCGGGCTGGTCGCTCGCCGCCATGCCGGTGCGGGCATGAACGAAGCGATCGGCGAAGCCGGTCCAGGTCGAAACCTCGGCGAGCAGATCAGTGATGCGGATGCGCGGCAGCAGGCCATAGAGGCGGGCCTTCAGTTCCTCTGCCTCGTCGGGTGTCGAGCGCCGCAGCGGCGAGATGGTCAGGCGGCCGTCTTCGATCGCGGCATCGGGCAGCGTTCCCTGGGCCGCGGCGGCCTCGACTTCGTCCATGCGCTGGCGCAGCCGGTCGCGGTGCACGGCGATCCAGTCGGCCGCACTGCCGCTCACCGCGAGGCCGAGCTGCCCTTCGGCGCGCATGGTTGCGAAGGCCGTGGCCGGCAGAAGATAATCGTCGAGCGTGCGATAGGCGCGGCTGCCGTCCACCCAGATTGCGCCCGAGGCGAGCCGGTCGCGCAGATGGACCAGCACGGCGATCTCCCAGGCGCGCCGATTGAACGCGCCATCAGGCGGCATGACAATGCGACGCCATTTGGGTTTCAGGAACGACAGGGGTGCCTTGCGCGGCAGGATCGTCCGACCGTCCGCGTAGAAGGTGCGGAGCAATTCGACCGCGCCGAGCAGCGGATCACCGGGGCGGGCCGTCCGGAAGCGGAACGAGACGAGGAAGGTCGGCAGGAAGCGGCGAACCGCCGGATAACGTTCCACCACCTCGTCTAAGCCATCTTCGCCCGGACGGGTCAGTTCCTCGGCCGCACGCATGCTCTGTTCGAGCGCAGGCCATCCGATCCGCTCGTCGACGAGCGCCAGCGCGTTCCTTCCGGTGCTGCGTGCGTCGAACAGCGTCCGCCCGAGGCGAATATGCAGGCGGGCGGTGTCGCGGAACAGTCGGGCCTGTTCGATCAGCCGCTCCGACCGCGTGCGATCGGCGCGCCGGAACATCGCGCCCACCATCTTTTCTACCATCAGGATGGCGGCGTCGGTCAGCGCCACCTCCATCTCGATCGCGAAGGCGACCAGGGTGGCGAGGCGACGACGGTCTTCGAGCCGGGCCAGGTGTTGGGCGGTCATAATTGCGGCCTCGCGCGCGATCACCGCATAGCGACTGGCATGGATGCGCCGTGCACGCTCCGCCTCAATGCCAAGGCCACGGACATGATCGAGCCGTTCGACGATCGCCTTGAGATTGGCCGCACCCGGCGCTTCCGGCCAGTCGCGTATCCACGCCAGCGGCGAACGGGTGGGTGTTCCCCCGACCCGCAGCAGCGCATCGAGCCGCTCTACCTGGTCCGGCGTCAGGTCGCGGCCGAGCCGGGCGAACGCCTGCCGTCTCGCTTCCGCGCGTGCGACCAGCGCGATCCGCTCGAGAACAGCCAGCAGCGGCAGCACGACACCCGCCCCGCGCAACCGTTCGACCATGGCCGCGACGATGGCATCGCAGCGGTCGGTGGATGCGGCCACCTTGCCAGCGGTCGCGAAGACCATGCCGCGGTCGGCGCGCTCGAAAGAGCGAAGGCCAAGCCGGCGCTCGATCGCGGCACGATGCTCGCGCAACGTCGTGTCACGCGCGGCATAGTCGGTGAAGGCATCCGGAGCGCAGCCGATCTGCGCGGCAAGCACCGTGAGCATTGCCTGAGGCGGTGCTTCACCGGGTTCGATCGCCCGGCCGGGATGGCGGAGGTAGCCAAGCTGCACCGCATAGCCGATCCGGTTGCCGGGACGTCTGCGCCGGAACACCTCGACAAGATCGTCGGGACCGAGCGTGTACAGCCGCTCGATCGAGGCGTGGTCCGATGGCGGATCGAACAATGCGGCGCGCTGCGCCGGTGACAGGATTTGCGCGACCATCTTGACCCTGTTCCCCCTGATGTCACACAATCATGTCGTGATGACGTTGATACGACATAGACAGAGTGACTTGTTAAGTGACAGTATGGCGCCGCTTTGCGGTGCTGCCGTCGTCTGTCACGTGGACGCTCGTTAAAGTGACGGTGCTGATCGGCTATGCGCGGGTGTCGAAGGCGGATGGCAGCCAGGTCATCGACCTCCAGCGCGACGCGCTGGCGAAGGCCGGGGTAGATCTGGAGCATCACCTCTATACCGACGCCGCATCGGGCAAGCGCGACGACCGGCCGGGGCTGGATGCGTGCATCAAGGCGCTGCGTCATGGTGATACGCTGGTGGTGTGGAAGCTGGACCGATTGGGGCGCGACCTGCGCCATCTCGTCAATCTGGTCGGCGACCTGACGAAGCGCGGCATCGGACTCAAGGTGCTCGCCGGCGAGGGTGCGTCGATCGACACCACCACTGCCAACGGTCGGCTTGTCTTCGCGATCTTCGCCGGGCTGGCCGAGTTCGAGCGTGAGTTGATCGTCGAGCGGACCAAGGCGGGCCTCGCCGCAGCGCGTGCTCGCGGACGCAGCGGCGGTCGCCCGTTCAAGATGACGCCCGCCAAACTACGCCTCGCCCAGGCAGCGATGGGCAAGCCTGAAACGAAGGTCGCCGAGTTGTGCGCCGAACTCGGCATCACCCGCCAGACGCTTTACCGCTTCGTCGGCCCGAAGGGAGAGATCAGATCGGACGGCGAGAAGCTGTTGAAGCGCAAATCACGATCACTGGTATAGTGAGGATCGCAAGAATGCCGAAAATACGGGCCGCATACCGCTTCCTCGCCATGTCGGTGGTATTGATGGCAACGCCAGCCTTGGCCCAGCACCAACAGAGTACTTCCCTGCCGCAATCCTTCGGGCGCGGCGTGGCTTCCGTCGATCCCCAGCAACAGGATCGGTGGATCGAGCTGAACGCGGATGTGGACGGCCTCGTCATCATGTCGATCATGCTGAACGGTCAGCGTCTGATGGCGATGGTCGATACCGGTGCCCCGACGACTACAATCGATGCCGACTGGGCGACACGACACGGTCTGCAGCTTCAGCCTTATCAGAAGATCCGCGCGATGGGCGGTGATGCGGTGCAAGCCTTTATAGCGCCCATAGACCGACTTCAGATTGCCGGGTTTCAGCAGGCCGGTGGTGCCGTTCAGGTTGCGGACCTCAGCCCCTTGTCGTCGACGGCGGGCACACCGATCGACGCCGTGATCGGTGTGGACTTCCTGTCAGCCTATGCCGTCACGCTGGACCTCGACAAGCATCGTATTCGCTTTCAGCCTAGCGGCTCGCCGCGTCCTTCGGGGGATGTCGTGCCGGTCGAACTGCGCGACCGCAGACGCGGATTGAGCACAAAGCTCTTCATTGGAAAACGCCTGCTGTCGCCCGTCATGATCGACACCGGAGATGACGCCAGCATGGCGATCACCAAGGATGCCTGGCACGCATCGGATGTGCCACTGCGTCTGACGGATATCGCATCCACCGGTTTGAGCGGCGATGTGATCCTGTCGGAGTTGGGCCGCGTCGACGGCGTTCGGTTCGGGAGTAAGGTATTCGACAAAGTCCCCATGATGTTCGAGCCAGCGCCGCTTGTTCCTGGAGACGAAGCCCGCATCGGCATGAAGCTGCTCGACCGCTTCAATATCTTCCTGGACATCGGGCAGCGGGTGATGATCCTATCGCCCCGATCCATTCCCCCGACGCCCGCTCCCATCACCATGTCCGGCATACAGGGAGTATGGTCGGACGCCGACTTGCAGATCGTCCATGTGATGAAGGGCTCCCCGGCCGAAGCCTTGAGGTTGCGCGCTGGCGACCGCATCTGCGCGATCGACGGAACGAGGATCACGGCCGATGATCAGTCGCCGCTCAGAACATGGAGTTTGGGGCCAGCGGGCAAGGTGATTCCGCTGACGATGTGCGACGGCCGTATCCTATCAATCACGCTGCGGGAGTTTTACTGACGCGGCTTCCTATCCCAACGCCGATCAGCCCTTAGCGTACGCGGGTGAAGAGATTCTGCGATGACCCCATTCAGCTCCGGCGAAAACCGCACTAGGCGAGAGCCTTTTGTATTTAATAAGATAATGCCCTTTAGGAGGGTATTATCTTATTGAACATGGTAAATGATCAACCTCCCAAATTCTTCACATTAATGAGGTGTAAATTGTAATTTGACTTATCAAATTACTTTAAAAAATATTAATTTACAAATTTGGCAATGCCATTGTCTATTTAAATATACGCCATAATTCATCTCTTATTTCATCAAGCCTTTGATTTGCATCTAACCTTTCTTTGTAGTCATCTATCCATATACTATATTCGGAAAAACCGCGTCCTCCAGCTACCATGGAACGATATATAGATCCGGCTCCGTCCGTGTTGCCGGCATCTAATTCATTAAGCGCGTTTTCTATGCCTATTATCCAATTTTTGTCGCCCTGAGATTTCAAAATATCATGCGCTTCCTGGAAAAGTAGGCGAGCTTTTGAATTTAGACTAATCATGATTCACCGTATAGGTGATGTGCCTGTGACTTGAACGCCTGGAATCTTCCAAGGTTCAGGAACGAAAACTTGGTTGGTTCCTGGTCCTCCCAAATATATGCCTCCTTGATAACCAACAGGCCCTTCATATATCGTCGTGCCCTTGGGAATTGTTACAGTATATACGTTATCTATGGGGGATGATCCTGTATATACACCAGTCTTGGGATCAATCCATTGTGGTTTTACCGCAGAGTCGATTCGAACCTGTGCTACCGATTTTGGCGGCTCTCGAGTAAACCATTGTCCAAGAGGCTTTCCGGCCTCACCTCCGCGGTACAATACAAGGTCATCGGCAAGTATTGTTGCGTTGTAGCGGCCTCCCGCAAAATTACTGGCCGGATTGCCGCGAAGTTGTGCAAGGGGGCCGGGATTATGAACCTGATTATATTTAAAGTGTGTGCAAGCTGCTAATCCGAGAGGATCACCCCAACGGATTGGATCATGCACATAGGCATGGGTCCGCAGGCCGCCGTCCACACCGATCGGGTCGGGGGACAGATATTGGCCGGTATCCGGGTCGTAATAGCGGTTGAGGTTGTAGTGCAGCCCGCTTTCCGCATCCTCCCATTGCCCGGGGAAGCGCAACGCACAGGGGGTGGTTTTGCCCTCCGCGCCGAGACCAGCGCCCCCGCGTTCGCGCAGCAGCGCGCGGGCGGTGCGGGTGCGGCCCCATAGCTCCGGCTCGGCGCGCCAGTGGCATTGGCCGTCCTCGTCGAACAGCGCGTGCGGCGCGCCGAGCTGGTCGGCGACGATCGGCAGCCACTGGGCTTCCGCGGGCACCGGTTCGGCATCCGCGCCCGCCGGAACCAGTTCCCTGGCCAGGGGGCGCAGGCCGTCGGGCTCGAAATGCCAGCGTTCGATCGAGAGGCGTTCTCCCCCCTCGCCTTCGCCCGAGTGATGCCCCGAGCGATGCCACGCCTCGGCCAGGGACGTGCCCTGCCAGACATAATCGACCCGCCGCGCGCTCGGGCCGCCCAGCAGCACCTTGCCCACGCGCCGCCCGAAGGCGTCATAGCTGTAGCGCCAGCGCGCGCCGTCGGGCGTCTCCAGCTCGGCCAGCCGGTCGAACCCGTCCCAGCGATAGCGCCAGCGGCGCGGGCGAAAGCCGTGCTCGGACTGGATACGCTCGACCATCCGACCGCGCGCGTCATAGCGGAAGCGGTTCGGCCCCGCCTCCACCACGCAGTCGCACCAGTAACGATGCTCGCCCGCCAACCCTTCGGCCAGATTCATCAGCGCGTCGTAGTGATAGGCCTCGCACGCGCCGGGCCGCTCGACGGCGACCGTCTGGTCGCGCAGGTCGTAATGGAAGCGCGTCTCGCCCGGGACGGTGCCCGTGCCGGCGTCCCGGATCCCCGCCAGCCGCCCGGCGCGATCCCAGTCATAGTGGCGCACCAGCTCACCGGGCGCGGGCGGTGTGCCCGAGAAGACCGCGACCCCGCCCGCCCGCTGCTCCGCCAGTCGTCCGGCAGGGTCATAGGCCTGGGTCAGTTGAAAGGCGGTACGTGTCCCAATCGCGGCCGCCTCGCGCAGCGTCTCCAGCCCGCTGGCGTCATGCGCGAAACGCAGCGCATGGCCGTTGCTCTCATAGCGGCGCAGCAGCCCGGCATCGTCAAAGCGCAGCGCGGTCTCACCGCTGGGGCTGGTGCGCCCGACACAGCGTCCCGCTTCGTCGTAACGATAGGTGACGGCGATGCCGTTCTGCTCTTCGGCGACCAGCCGCCCCTTGTCGTCATAGCGCAGCCCGACATCGGCGATCGCCCGCGGCACGCCGTCGACCAGCCGCCAGGTCGTCGCGCTCACCAGCCGGTCCGCGTCGTCATAGCGATAGGAGATCGCGTCCTCGCCCGCGATCACCCGGGTGATACGGTCGCGGTCGTCCCATTCGAAATGCTGCTCGGTTGCGTCGGGCATCCGCTTGGCCAGAACCCGACCCAGCGCGTCGCGGTGATAGAGCGTCTCCCGCCCGGCCCAGTCGCCCTGCCCCGCCAGTCGCCCCGCCGCGTCATAGCGGAAATGCCAGGCCTGTCCGGCCGCATTGGTGATCGTCGCCAGCCGCCCCGCACCGTCATAGGCGAAGCCGGTTGTAGCCCCCAACGGATCGATCGTCCGGCGCAGCGTGTCGAAGGCGCCGTGGACGAAACGGGTCGCCTGTCCATCGCCCCGGATGCGCGCGGCGAGCAGGCCCTCGCCGTCATAGGCGAAGCGGGTTTCGCCGCCATCGGGGGTGCGCGCCCAGCTGACCGCGCCGCGGGGATTGTCGGCCGAGCGCTCATAGTCCCAGGCACTGGTACGCCCGGCGGGATCGGTCAGCTCCAGCAACCGTCCGAACCGGTCCCAGCGATAGCGGGTGACACGCTCGCTCGCCGAGGCGGTGGACGGATCGTGGCGGGCGACCGGACGCCCGGCTGCGTCATTCTCGTACCGGGTGGGGCCATTACCGGCGACATGCTCCTCGATCAGCGCGCCGCGTTCGTCATAGCGCGCGGTCACCTGGACCCCGTCCGCCCCGGTCCAGCCGATGATGTTGCCCGCCGCGTCGCGGGTCCAGCGGACCGCGCCGTCCGGCGCCGCAAAGGCGGCCAGCGCACCCCAGCGGTCATAGGCCCAGGTCACGCTGCGCCCGCTCCAGTCGGTCTGTGCGATCAGGCGACCGTCGCCGTCATAGGCGAAGCGCGTCTCGCGCCCGGCGGGGTCGATACGCCGCTGCAGCCGCTCCAGCGCGTCCCACTCGCTGACCGTGCGCGCGCCGAGCGGGTCGATCTCCTCGACGACCAGGTTATTCGCGTCATAGCGAAAGCTGGTGACCGCGCCGGTGGCGTCGACATAGCGCGACAGCCGTTCCTCGGGGAAATAGAGGAAGCGGTCGTCGAACATGCCGTCGCCGGTGCGCGTCCCCGTCACCCGTCCGGCCGCGTCATAGGCGATCTCGACCCGGGTCGAGCCGCTGTCCTGCCACCCGTTCAGCCAGCCTTCGGACGAATAGCGATAATGGAACTCGCCGGTGAACGCGCCCTGCACATCGAGCAGATGCCCGGCCGCGTCATAGCGATAGCGGACCAGCGGCTCGCGCTCGCCCTCCATCCACAGCGCGCTCAGCCAGCCCTGCGGCGTGGTGTCGACGCGGAAGCGCGTGCCGTCGGGAACGCGCACCCCGCGCAGCCGCCCCTCGGCATCGCGGTCGAAGACGATGCGGTTGCCGTTGCGATCCTCGATCCCCGCCATCAGCATCCGCGCGGGGTCGCGGGTCGGCGCGAAGATCAGATAGTGCTGGCTGCGGCTGTCATACAGGCGCAGCGCCTCGCGCGGGCCGGTCAGCCGGTAATAGGGCGCCTTGAGGTGGCGCGCCTCGACATGCGCGCCGTCACCGATCGCGAAGACCAGCCGCTGGCCCCCCGCATCCTCTAACAGCGCGGTGCCCGCCTCGGCGTCGAGCGACAGCCGCTGCGACCAGTTGCAGATCCACCGCGGGCCGAGCAGCCCCTCGACGCGCATCCTGCCCGGATAGGTGCGCTCCAGCCGGAGCGGCAGCAGCCCGGGATATTCGAAATCGACCCGTGCATCGGCATAATCGCCGGTGACCACGTCGACGGGCTCGCCGAACAGTCGGCGGAGCGGCCCGTCGAGCAAACCGCCCTGGCGAACGGCGGAGCGCATTCCCACCACCTCGGCCACCGACAGCAGCAACTGCTCGGCGACCGACAATTCGGCGTCGGGCGTGCCATAGCTGCCGGTGGTGTTGTCGCCGAAGACCGTCTCGCACCCCTGCTGCACCACCGCGTCGCAGGACAGCTTGTGGCCGATCCGCGCCATGGGCAGGCCGTTGATGAAGATCGTCTGGCTGCCCTCGATGATCGCGGAGGGCGGGCTGCCGGGATGCTTGGTGCAGGCGGCCGTATCGGTGACCCGCGCGGCGCGCTTGCCCTCGAAGAAGAGTAAGCGCTGTTGCGCGGTCACCTTGCTGATGGCGGCATAACCGGGGACGGATTGGCCTTTCTGGATAGCAGCAAGGCCTACAGCCATGACGATGTCATGTGACGATACTGGCACGAGGCCGGTTCG
>NZ_MQUI01000043.1:0-32577 GCF_001970915.1 Sphingomonas sp. Sph1(2015) | reverse complement strand
GTCTCGCTGAGACTCCTTGCCCTCCCCCATCCCCTCCCGCCTGCGGGAGGGGAGCGGCTAGTGGCGAGGGTGGGGCGTGGCCTTCGACTTCGCTCAGGCTGAACGGATGTTGCGGAAGACCCCATGCCCCCACCCCCGTTCAGCCTGAGCGAAGTCGAAGGCTATGGGAATCCGGCTACTCCAATCCCTTCAAATACCCCGCCGCCTGCGCCCGCACGGCCTTCTGGTCCTCCTCCGCCATCCGGTTCCAGTTCCGATAGGCCATCGCCATCCGAACATTCCCCTCGAACCGGCTCTCATGCCGTGCGAGGAAATCCCAATAGAGCGCGTTGAACGGGCAGGCGTCCTCGCCCACGCGCTGCTTCACATCATAGCGGCAATGCCCGCAATAATCCGACATGCGGTTGATATAGGCCCCCGACGACACATACGGCTTGGACGCGATGATGCCGCCATCGGCGAACTGGCTCATGCCGACGACATTGGGCAGCTCGACCCATTCATAGGCGTCGATATAGATTTCCAGATACCAGCGATGCACCTCCGCCGGGTCGGCGCCGATCAGGGCGGCGAAGTTGCCCGTCACCATCAGCCGCTGGATATGATGCGCATGCGCCGTGTCGAGCGTCTGGCCCAGCGCCTGCGCCATGCAGTGCATGTCGGTTTCGCCGGTCCAGTAGAAGCCGGGCAGCTTCCGATGAGCGCGCAGGAAGTTGCGGTCGACATAATCCGGCCCGACATGCCAATAGAGCCCGCGCACATATTCGCGCCAGCCGATGATCTGGCGGATATAGCCTTCGACCGAATTGAGGCTGGCATGGCCGTCCTCATATTCTTCCTCCGCCATGCGGCAGAGTTTGAGCGGGTCGAGCAGCCCCGAATTGATATAGGGTGACAGGACCGAGTGCCACAGCTGGTGCTGGCCGGTCAGCATCGCGTCCTGATAATCGCCGAACCTGGGCAGGCCATGCGCCATGAACGCCTCGGCCTGCTTCTGGGCATCCTCGGCGGTGACGGCATAGGCGAATCCGTCGAGCGAGCCGGGATGGTTGTCGAACCGTCCGGCGACCAGCTTCAGCACCTCGCGGGTGATCCTGTCGGGTGCGAAGGTCAGCGGTTCGGGCGGCGTCTCCTTCTTGGGCGCGGGCTTGCGATTGTCGGCGTCGTAATTCCATTTGCCGCCCTCCGGCTTGTCGCCCTTCATGAGGAGGCCGGTCTTGCGGCGCATCAGGCGGTAGAAGAACTCCATGCGAAGTTCCTTGCGGTCCTTCGCCCAGTCCTCGAACTCGGCCTGGCTGGCGATGAAGCGGGTGTCGGGGCGGATGTCGACGGGGACGGCGAACATCGTCTCCCACGCCTCCAGCATGGCGGCGACCCGCCATTCGCCCGCCTGGGTCACGACGATCCGTGTCGGATCGTGCCGTTCGACGGCGCGCGCGACCTCGCCGGTGAAGCTGCCCGCATTGTCAGGGTCGTCCAGCTTGACGTAATCGACCGTCCAGCCCGCTTTCCTCAGCGCCTCGGCATGGTGGCGCATGGCCGACAGGATATAGGCGATCTTGGCCTTGTGGTGGCGGACGTAACCCGTCTCGTCCTCCACCTCCATCATCAGCAGGACGGTGCGCTTCGGGTCGGCGTCCTCCAGCGAGGACAGGTTCATCGACAATTGGTCGCCCAGGATCGGGATCAGCGTTGGCGATTGGGGCATGATTATCCTACATGGCCTTCATGAAGCATCTCGGCCAGACCAGCGCGCTGCCCGCTTCCCCCGAAGAGGCGGTGCTCGATTATGTTCCCAACCCCCGTCCGGGGCGTACCTATCTGGTCCGGTTCGCGGCCCCCGAGTTCACCTCGCTGTGCCCCGTGACCGGACAGCCCGACTTCGCGCACCTGGTCATCGACTATGTGCCCGGCGAGACGATCGTCGAATCGAAGTCGCTGAAGCTGTTCCTGGGCAGCTTCCGCAACCATGCCGGTTTCCATGAGGATTGCACCGTGGGCATCGGTGAGCGCCTGTTCGACGAGATGAAGCCCGTATGGCTTCGCATCGGCGGGTACTGGTATCCGCGCGGCGGCATCCCGATCGACGTGTTCTGGCAGTCCTCGGCCCCGCCCGCCGATCTGTGGCTGCCCGATCAGGGCGTGGCGGGTTATCGCGGTCGCGGCTGATCCGCCCGCGGCCCAACCCCTGTTTCATCCCGATGTGAAACATCTTCCATCCTTGAAGACGTCCGACCCGCGATTTAGAAGTCGTGGCAAGGAACGTGTCATCGGGATGCGAAAAGGAACAGGGCCGTGCAGAAGATCGTCAAACATTTCGCCATGGCGGTTGCCACGCTGATCGGGCTTGGCGCGGCAGGAACGGCAAGCGCCAATCCCACGATCATCATCAACGACTCCAATGGTGGCCTGGTGTCCTACGACACGACCACCAAGGTGAGCACCGTCCTGGGTAACACCGGCACGGTGATGTTCGACATCGCGCTGAACAGCGGTGGCGATCTGTTCGGCGTCGATGGGGGTACGCTGTTCAAGATCTCGACGAGCGGTGGCGCAACCACGGCGCTCGGCTCGATGGGCTCGTTCGTCAACGGTCTGGTCTTCGGATCGGACGGCACCCTGTACGGGGCGGGCAATAACAATCTGTACAAGATCAATACCAGCAACGGGCAGGCCAGCCTGATCGGATCGATGGGCAACCCGGAGTCGGCGGGCGATCTGGCCTTTTTCAAGGGGCAGCTGTACCTCGCCAGCAATCTGGGTCTGGCGGTCGTCAATCCGCTGACCGGCGCCAGCCGGTTGATCGGCGGCACGACCAACATATTCGGGTTGGCCTCGACGGTCGACGCGCTGTTCGGTGTGAAGGACAATGCGATCTACACGATCGATCCGACCACCGGCCTGACTACGAAGGTGTCGTCCTACACCAACGGCCAGGCTTATGGCGCGGCTTCGGCCCCCACCGCCGTGCCGGAGCCCGCGACCTGGGCGATGATGCTGCTGGGTCTGGTGCTGGTGGGCTATGTCTTGCGCCGTCGCGGCACCGCGCCGCGCGCCGCCATCGCCTGATCCGCCTATCGCGGTGCGTTCGTCGCGCACCGCGTCGGCCATCGAAAATCGGTCGTCCGACGGGCGGCCGGTTTTTTCATGTCGCCCATCGGAAATTCCACGCCGCCCGGAGCGGGGATAAGAATATCGCAACCGCTTTTGACGCAGGAACGGTAAGAGTCGAACCGGCATCCGCCTGCGGGGTGGACGCGGTATGTGGTCATGGAGTCTTCGCGTGAAACATTGGTCCTGGAGCGCCGTCTCCCTCGCCCTGCTGGCCCTGTCGGGATGCCAGTCCAAGCCCGGGGGGCAGGGTGTCGCGCAGGTCGACGGCCAGGCGATCACCACCCAGGCGCTGGATGCCGAACTGGCCGATGCGCCGCCGGGCGTCGACCGCCTCGCCTATCGCAAGGTGATCCTGCCCCAGCTGGTCGACCGTACCCTGCTGGCGCAGGCGGCGCGGAAGATGGGGATCGACAAGACCCCCGAATTCGCCGCCCAGCGCGAACGGCAGGAGCAGAAGCTGCTGGTCGAGATGCTGGCGCAGAAGCTGGCCAACACCGTGCCGGTGCCGAACGTCCAGGCCGTCGACGCCTATATCGCCGCACACCCTTACGAATTCGCGCAGCGACAGAAATTCTATGTCGACCAGATTCGCTTCGCCCAGCCCGCCAGCACCGAGGCATTGCTGGCGCTTGGCCAGTTCAAGACGCTGGATGCACTGGCGGACGGACTGACCCGCGACGCCACGCCCTTCACGCGCGATCATGTCCTGGTCGACTCGGCATTCCTTCCGGCTGCGATCGCGGCACAGGTGGCCAAGCAGCCGACGGGCGATCCCATCCTGCTGCCCTATCAGGGCACCTACACCGCCAATGCGATCGTCCAGCGCATGGCGGCACCCGTCACGGGCGAACCCGCACGCGCGCTGGCGGGCGAGATCCTGCGGCGCAAGGCGATCGCCGATGCACTGGGCCAGACGCTCAAGGATCAGCGCAAGAAGGCCAGCATCTCCTATAAGGCCGGCTTCAAGCCTGTCGGCAAGGCGGCGGCGGACGGCAAGGCCGTCCGCGACGCGGCCGACCGCGTTCCTGCGCGCTAAGAGAACGCCTTCCCTCGCTCCCGGACAGGGGCGAGGGAAGGAAAATATCGGTCCCCGGCGATCCGCTCCAAGAGCCTGATCCAAGGGACCCGCGGCGCATCCCCGTCACGGGCACACGATTCGGCGCTGCTTGACGTCATTTGGACGCAGCGTCCGAGTGCGGTGCAGCAAATATGTCATACGCATTGCAACCTTCGCCGCTCATCGCGGGTTAACCTTGACGTGAGGGAATTTGCGGATTTGCCGCCGCCCTCGCGCCTGCAAGGACAAGCGATATGGTGGATGCGAACGGAACCGTGATTGAACGACTGGCGCTGATCGGCAATTTCCTGCCCCGTCAATGCGGGCTCGCGACCTTCACCACCGACGTCTATTCCGCCTTGCGCAATCGTTTCCCCGATCTGGCCGTCGACGTTTACGCGATGGACGATCATCCCGGACGTTATGCTTATCCCCCCGCCGTGACCGCCGCCATCCCGCAGCATGAGCGCGGTGCCTATATCGACATGGCCCGCCGGATCGAGGCGAGCGGTGCGCAGGCGATCTGGGTCCAGCATGAATATGGCATCTATGGCGGTGCCGCCGGTGAGCATCTGCTGGCGCTGCTCGATCGCACCACGCTGCCCGTGATCGCGACGCTGCACACCGTCCTGGAAAAGCCCTCTGCCGATGAGCGCCGGGTGATGGAGGGGCTGCTGCGCCGCTGCGCCCGGATCATCGTCATGGCCGACAAGGGTCGCGACATTCTCCAGCGCATCTATGGCGCGGACCCGCGCCAGATCGCGATGATCCCGCATGGCGTGCCGCACCGCGAACTGATCTCGCCCGACTCGCTGAAGGCCAAGTTCGGCTGGGAAGGGCGAAAGGTGGTCTTCACCTTCGGCCTGCTCGCACCGAACAAGGGGATCGAGACGATCATCGAGGCGCTGCCCGCCGTCGCCGCGCATCACCCGGAACTGCTTTATGTCGTGCTGGGCGCGACGCATCCCAATCTGATCGCGCATGAGGGCGAGGCCTATCGCGATCGGTTGAAGGCACTGGCCGAGGCGCGCGGCGTGGCCGACAATGTCGCCTTTGTCGATGCATTCGTCGAGCATGACGACCTGATCGAATATCTGCAGGCCGCCGACATCTATGCGACGCCCTATACCAACCCCGCCCAGATCACGAGCGGCACGCTGTCCTATGCGGTCGGTGTCGGCAAGGCGGTGGTCTCCACGCCTTATGTCCATGCCGTCGAGATCCTGGGCGACGATCACGGCGTCCTCGTCGATTTCTGCGATGCGGACGCCTTTGCCCGCGAGATCGACCGGCTGCTGACCGACGACGTGGCCCGCAACCGCCTGTCGAGCCGCGCTTATGCCCGTGGCCGCACCATGATCTGGCCGCGCCTGGCCGAGGCGGCGCTGGAGCAGATGGCGGCGGCGATCACCGCCCGTCCGCGCCGGATCGCCGGATCATACCAGACCAGCATCAAGCCGTTGAAGGCCGATATCGCCGCCGTCGAGCGGATGAGCGATTCGACCGGCATGTTGCAGCACGCCATCTACTCGATCCCCGATCGCCGCCATGGCTATTGCATCGACGACAATGCACGCGCGCTGATCTTCATGACCCAGGCGCCGGATATCGATCCGGTCACGCGCGACAAGTGGACGACCATCTACGCCTCGTTCCTGCAATATGCCTGGAACCCGGAAGCGCGCCGTTATCGCAACTTCATGCGTTTCGACCGCAGCTGGTGCGAGGATGTGGGGTCGGAGGATTCCAACGGTCGCACCCTCTGGGCGTTGGGCGTGACCGCTCGCGATGCGCAGCAGGCCAAGCATCGCGACTGGGCGCAGATGTGGTTCGACGCCACCGCCTCGCTGGCGCTGGACCTGGGATCGCTGCGGGCACAGGCCTTTGCGATGCTGGGCGCGGCGGCCATGCTGGAGGCGCGGCCGGGGCATCAGCTGGCGCGTGCCATCCTGGAAAAGCTGCCCCCGCTGCACCTCGCTTTGCTCGAGGAGGCGCGCCGCCCCGAATGGCAGTGGTTCGAGATCGTGCTGGCCTATGACAATGCCCGCGTGCCGCAGGCGCTGATCGAGGCGGGGCGTGCGCTGGGTCGCCAGGACCTGATCGATTGTGGCATTTCGACGCTGGACTGGATCGTCGGCAAGCAGACCTCGCCCGAAGGCCGCTTCCGCGCGGTCGGCAGCGAGAGCTTCGGCCGTCCCTATGCCGAGCCGTTGCAGTTCGACCAGCAGCCGCTGGAGGCGCAGGCGACGGTAGAGGCGTGCCAGTCGGCCTATGCCGCCACCCGCGATTCGCGCTGGATCGCCGAGGGTGAGCGGGCCTATGGCTGGTTCCTGGGTGCCAACGACCTCGACCTGCCGCTGGCGACGGCGCAGGACGGCGGCTGTTTCGACGGGCTGATGCCGACCGGCCTCAACCGCAACCAGGGGGCCGAATCGATCCTGGCGCTGCAACTCGCCAATTGCGCGATAGCCAGCCTTTGCCATTCCGCGTCATCCATGGCAGGAGCCGATCGTCACATTGCCTGACATGCTGTCATGTCTGGGGGAAGTGATGAGCGTTTTTGGTAAAGTGGCGAGACGGTAGCGCGATGGATCTTTTCAACCACCGGCTGCGGCTTCATGCCGATCCTTCGCGCGTCGTGGTGCGGCCGTTTCACATCGCCTGGGGCGGTGGCAATGGCGCACCCCCCAGCCGGACCGAACGGCTGGTCGGCGAAGTGCTGGCCATGTCGCCGCAGGAAGCGAGTGACCAGCTGGAAGCCGTGCTGAAGGATTTCGAGGCCCGGCACTGGCAGACGCGGCGCGTCTTCATGACCCGCTACGACCAGATCGAGGATCTGCTGAAGCTGGATGGGTCGAAGATCGGCGACGAGAAGCGCCAGCTGATCGGGGCCTATTTCTGCCACGAATACAGCTATGCCGCGGCCGCGCTGATGAACCCGTCGGCGGTGCCGCATTTCGACCAGACCGGCATCCAGCCGGGGTCGCAGCGTATCCTGATGTCGATGCGGTCGGTGGGTGAGGGGCATATCTCCTCGGTCGCCTTCCGCGAAGGCATCATCAACGACCAGAACCAGCTGCGCCTGGCGCCCGAGCCGCCCTTCGCGACCGCGACGGACGTGCATGGCTGGGGCGAATATGAGATGCCGAGCGGCCCGATCACGGTCCACCGCCACCGCGATTCGACCCTGTCGGGCACGGTCATCTTCCCGATCACCCAGGCCCAGTCCAAGGGGCTGGAGGACATGCGCATCGTCCAGTTCACGCATGACGACGGCGCGGTCGAGTGGATCGGCACCTACACCGCCTATGACGGCTCGGGCATCCAGTCCGAACTGATGCGCACCCGCGATTTCCGCGCATTCGACCTCGTGCCGATGACCGGCGCAGCGGCACGGAACAAGGGCATGGCGCTGTTCCCGCGCAAGGTGGCGGGCCAGTATATGATGATCGGGCGGCAGGACGGCGAGAACCTCTTCCTGCTCAAGTCCGATTCGCTGACCCACTGGGACGATGGCGAGAAGATCCTGACGCCCGTCTATCCCTGGGAACTGGTGCAGATCGGCAATTGCGGTCCGCCCATCGAGGTGGATGAGGGCTGGTTGCTGCTGACCCACGGCGTCGGCGCGATGCGCAAATATTCGATCGGCGCGGCTTTGCTCGACAAGAACGACCCGTCCAAGGTGCTCGGCCGGACGAAGCAGCCGATCCTGGCCGCCAAGGATCAGGACCGCGAGGGTTATGTGCCCAACGTCGTCTATTCCTGCGGCGCGATCCGCCACGGCGACTCGCTGTTCCTGCCCTATGGCATCGCGGACAGCTCGATCGGCTTTGCGTTCGTGAAGATCAGCGAGCTGCTCGCCGCGATGTGATGACGAAGTGGCGCGGGTAATGATACCGCGCCGCCGGGCCCCCTCCTTTCCTCCCCCTTAGGGGGAGGGGGACCATCCGAAGGATGGTGGAGGGGTGTCCCCCCTCTCGATAGCGGGACGCCCCTCCGTCAGGCCTTCGGCCTGCCACCTCCCCTTACAGGGGAGGAATCATATCGGCTCCCGCAGGGATCAGCGTGCCGCTGCTGGCAGGCTGACGACCTGACGCCGCGTATAGCGATACAGGGCCGCCACGATCCCCAGGAACAGGATCGTCCCCCCGATCAGCGCAGGCGTGGCAAAGCCGTCCCCGACCAGCGCCAGCGGCGCGTCCGAGTTGGTCAGGTAGACGATCCCGGCAAAACCCACCCCCCACAGGCTTTCACCCACGATCAGGCCGGTCGCGGCCAGCACGCCCAGCCGCTCGGCGGCTTCCGGGTTGGCGCTGCGCCTGGCCCAGCGGTCATAGGCATGGCCGATCACCGCGCCGATCACGACCGGCAGCGTGGCCGACATGGGCAGGTAGATGCCCAGCCCGACGCCCAGCGGCGGCAGGCGCAGCCAGCCGAGCTTGCCGAGAATTTCGTCCGCCACGATCACTCCGACGCCGACAGCCGCGCCGACGCCGATCATCGCCCAGTTGAGGTCGCCGCCCAGCACCCCCTTGGCGAGCGCCGAGATCAGCGCGGCCTGCGGTGCGGACAGCGCGTTCGGCCCGGCGCCCGGCGTGCCCGCAAAGCCCAGCGTCGCGTTGAGCAGGTCGAGGACGGGCGGGATCACCAGGCTGCCGAAGACGACGCCGATGACCAGCGCCACCTGCTGCTTCCACGGCGTCGCGCCGACCAGCTCGCCGGTCTTCAGGTCCTGCAGATTGTCGTTGGAGATCGTCGCGACACCGAACACGACGCCGGTCACGATCAGGGCATAGGCGACCAGCGCCTGCGTCGTCTCCGGCGACGTCCCGCGCCCGAACAGCCCGACGAGGAGCAGGGCTGCGGCCAGCACCGACAGGATGCCGATGCCCGACACCGGACTGTTCGACGCGCCGATCAGCCCCGCCATATACCCGCAAACGGCCGCGATCACGAGGCCGATCAGCAGGATGAACAGCAGCGCGCCACCGATCAGCGCAAAGCCCGACGCGGCGAGCGGCCCGCCCGCGATCACCGACCACAGCAGCCCGGCGATCGGCACCAGCGTCGCCAGCGCGACGATGGCGACGATCCCGATCGGCAGGTCACGCTCGCCGATGGCAAGGACCGCGCCGTCGCGCCGGGCCGAAGAGGCCGCAAGCGAGGAACGGATACCGCCGATGACCGGCCCGATGATCTTCAGCAGCGTCCAGATCGCCGCGACCCCGATCACCCCCGCGCCCAGGAAACGCACGTCGCGGCTGAAAATGCCACCCGCCCATTCCGCGACCGGCCCGGCCGAGGGGGCCATGGCGGTCAGGATGGGCAGCGCCACCCACCAGCCGATCGCGATGCCCGCCAGCATCGCTATGCCGACCGACAGGCCGACCAGATGCCCGACCCCGATCAGCGCGAAGGACAGCCCGCCCGAAATGCCGGTCGCGCCCGCGCCGGTGCGGAACCAGACGGCCGCTTCAGCGACCGCCAGCTTGGTCTGGGTCAGGATCGCGAAGGCGGCCGAAGCGACGGCGTTGACGACGATCAGGCGGAGGCCGGTCGCGCTTTCGGCCTCGCCCTCACGACTGCCCGCACCGACCTTCAGCACCTCGGCGGCGGCACGACCCTCCGGATAGGGCAGGTCGGTGTCGACGACGAGCGCGCGGCGCAAGGGGACCGAGAACATGACGCCCAATATGCCGCCGGTCGCCGTGATCCCGGCGGTCAACAGATAGGGAAAGCCCTGCCACCACCCGATCATGACAAGCCCGGGCAGCACGAAGATGATCGCCGCCAGTGTCCCCGCCGCCGAGGCGACCGTCTGGACGATATTATTCTCCAGCACCGAGCTGTTGGGTAGATAGCGCAGGATGGCCATCGAGATGACCGCCGCCGGGATCGAGGTGGCGAAGGTCAGGCCGACCTTGAGGCCGAGATAGACGTTCGCGGCGGTGAACAACAGGGTGATGATCCCGCCGAGTGCGATGCCGCGAAGGGTCAGTTCGGCAACGGGGCGGGCGGTCGTGGGAGAACGGCTCATGCGCGCAGATGTGGCAGAAGGCGCGGCGCTCGCCTAGCATTTCGTGTGGGGAATGCGCTCAGGCTGCGCATGGCGGGCGTGGGGGAGTATTCCTTCCCAATCCTCCGTTCAGCTTGAGCGAAGTCGAAGGCTACGCGATTCAACCGCCAAAGGCCCCACCCCGGCGAAGGCCGGGGTCCAAGTCTTGCAAAGTTCGTGGTGCGCGGGCCGTTGCGTGGGAGGCCAAGATGCCGCGCCTTCAACGGCCCATGGTAACTGGACCCCGGCCTTCGCCGGGGTGCGCGCTTGAGATGAGTGGATTCCCGTGGCCTTCGACTTCGCTCAGGCGGAACGGAGGTGGGGGCGGGTTGGGTGTGCGCGGGGCCTTACCCCCGAAACAAATTCCCCAGCACCCCACGCACCACCGCGCCGACGATCCCGCCGCCAGCGCTGCTTAACCGCCGCCTCGAGCCACCACCGAACACCTGCTTGCCGATCTCGTTGGCCACCTGTCGCCCGATCGACGAACTGGCCGATCGCGCCGCGCTGCTCGCCATCTTGGCCCAGGGGGAGTTGGCCGCTGCTCGCTGTTCGGCGATGCGGGCGCGTTCGGCGTCCTTGGCGGCCTTTGCATCCGCCTTGGCCTGTTGCGCGGCCTGTTTCTCCGCCTCGGTCGCTGCCTTTGCTTCGGCGGCCGCCGCAGCGGCCTCCCGGGTCTTGGCGGCGAGCAATTCCTCGGCCGATTCTCGGTCCACCGCCTGATCGTATTTTGCGCCGACCGCATCGCTTTCAATGAGCACCTTGCGTTCGTCCGGCGTCACGGGGCCGACCCGGCTGCGCGGCGGAGCGATCAGCGTGCGCTCGACCGGCGAGGGCGAGCCGTCGGGCTGGAGCAGCGAGACCAGCGCCTCACCGACCTTCAGCTCGGTGATGGCGGTGGCGACGTCCACACCCGGATTGGCGCGGAACGTCTCGGCTGCCGAGCGCACCGCCGCCTGGTCGCGCGGCGTAAAGGCTCGCAGCGCGTGCTGCACCCGGTTGCCCAGCTGCCCGGCGATCTTGTCGGGTACGTCGATCGGGTTCTGGGTGATGAAATAGACGCCGACGCCCTTGGACCGGATCAGCCGCACGACGCGCTCGATCGTGTCGACCAAGGCAGGCGCGGCCTCGTCGAACAGCAGATGCGCCTCGTCGAAGAAGAAGACCAGCTTGGGCTTGTCGGGATCGCCGATCTCGGGAAGCTGTTCGAACAGTTCGGACAACAGCCAGAGCAGAAAGGTGGCGTAGAGCTTGGGGCTGGCCATCAACTGGTCGGCGGCCAGGATGTTGACCACGCCGCGCCCCGAATCGTCGACCGCGATCAGGTCGGCCAGTTCCAGCGCGGGTTCACCGAAGAAATGCTCGCCCCCTTGCGTGCGCAGCTGGAGCAGCGCGCGCTGGATCGCACCGACCGACTGTTTCGAGACATTGCCATAGGTTGTGGTCAGTTCGTCCGCCCGCGCGGCGCATTCGGCCAGCATCGCCTGGAGATCGTCCAGGTCGAGCAGCAGCAGCCCTTCCTTGTCCGCGACATGGAAGGCGATGGTCAGCACGCCCTCCTGCGTCTCGTTCAACCCCATCATGCGGGCCAGCAGCAGCGGCCCCATCTCCGACACGGTGGCGCGGACGGGATGGCCCTGGGTACCGAACAGGTCCCAGAACTGCACCGGCGCGGCCTCATAGGCCCAGTCGGCCATGTCCAGTTCGGCGGCGCGTGCGCTGAAGGCGGCGTGCGTTTTGCCCATCGCCGATCCCGCCATGCCGAGCCCCGAAAGGTCGCCCTTCACATCGGCGACGAAGCTCGGCACGCCCGCGCGCGAAAATCCCTCGACCATGGTCTGCAGCGTCACCGTCTTGCCGGTGCCGGTCGCGCCCGCGATCAGGCCGTGCCGGTTCGCGCGCTTGAGGTCGATCGCCTGTGGCTTGCCGCCACCTGTGCCGATGAAGATGCCGTCCATGGCGCGCATTGTATCGCGCCGGACGGGGACGGGAATAGCAAAAGGCCGCCGCATCCCTGGGATACGACGGCCTTTTTGTCTCGGCCCGTAAAGGGTGGCCGGGTTACTTGATCCGCAGCGGGATCAGCGCGCCCGCGATCTTGCCGCGGGTGATCTGCGCCAGCACCTGCGGACGGCCCGCGGCCTTGGCGGCGGCGACGACCTGCTGGAGGTCGGCCGCGCTGCGGATCGGCGCGCCGTTGACCGCCGTGATGACGTCGCCGCGCTTCAGCTTGGCGGCGGCATCGCTCGACGGGTCGACCGCCGCGATCACCACGCCCTGGGTCGACGGATCGACATTGATCGCGCGCGCGATCGCGGGCGTCAGCACCTGGACAGACAGGCCCAGGCCGCCACCGGCCGCAGGCGTGGTCTGCGCATCGTCGTCATCGTCGGGGAAGGCGTCGGAGCCGTCACCCAGGGTCGAACGCAGTTCCTCGTTCGACGGACGGGTCGCGGCGGTTGCGGTCAGCGACACCGGCTTGCCGCCGCGCAGCACTTCCAGCTGGACGCGGCCGCCCGGCGGCACGTTCGCGATCAGATAGGACAGGGTCTGCTCGGGCGTCACCGACTGGCCGTTGACCTTTGTCACGACGTCGAACGCCTTCAGGCCGGCCTTGGCGGCGGGGCCATTGGGTTCGACCTTGGCGATGATCTCGCCCTGGCCCTTGGGCACGCCCAGCGAAGCGGCGACGTCGTCATTGACCGGCCCGCCGATCTGCACGCCCAGATAGCCGCGCTCGATCTTCTGGCCCTTCATCAGGCGTTCGACGATCGGCTTGGCGTCCTCCGCCGGAATGGCGAAGCCGATGCCGATATTGCCACCCGACTGCGAATAGATCTGGCTGTTGATGCCGATGACGTTGCCGTTCATGTCGAACATCGGGCCACCGGAATTGCCCTGGTTGATCGCGGCGTCGGTCTGGATGAAGCGGTCGTTCGCGCCGCCCTGCCCGGTGACGCGATGGATCGCCGAGATGATGCCCGCGGTCACGGTGCTCGACAGGCCGAAGGGCTGGCCGATCGCCAGCACCCAATCGCCCGGACGCGCCCGCGCCGAATCGCCGAAGCGGACGAAGGGCAGGTTCTTGCCGTCGATCTTCAGGACCGCGAGGTCGGAGGTTTCGTCGCGGCCGACGACCTTGGCGGTATATTCCTTGCGGTCGTTCAGCGTGACGGTGATCGAATCGACCGAGGCACCCTGCGCGCCCGGCGCGATGACGTGGTTATTGGTGACGATATAGCCGTCGGGCGAGATCAGGAAGCCCGAACCCAGCGAGGCGCCTTCACGCTTTTGCGGCTGCGGCCCGGCCTGGCCGCCGAACTGGCCGAAAAAGCCCTCGAACGGCGTGCCGGAGAAAGGGTTGGGCTGCTGCTTTACCGTGATCGACTGCTTGGTCGAGATGTTGACGACGGCGGGCTGGAGCTTGGCAACCATGTCGGCAAAGCTCATCGGCGCGCCGGCGCGCGGGGCGACCGCCTGGATCGCACCCGGTTCGTTCTGCGCGACCTGGGCGGTGCCGGGCTGAAGGGCCAGGGTCGCGGTCGCACCACCGAGGAGGAGCGCACTGGTAATGGCGTAGGCGTAGCGCACTGGGCTAGGGTCCTCTCAAAGAAAATTCAGTTTGACCGTGACCTATTTGCCACGGTTTGGCTGAACGACGCTTGAATATGAACGAGCGGAAAGGTGGAATCTCCACCTATCGGCCCGGCGCGGTGAATTCCTTCAGATAGCTGTTCTCCGGCGACAGAATGATCTGCGTGGCGCCGCGTTCCTGATTCGAGCCGTCCGCGCCGAAGGTATGGCGATAGGACTGCATGGCGCGGTAAAAATCGTAGAAATTCGGGTCCTTGCCAAAGGCCTGGGCATAGATTTGCGCCGCCTGGGCATCGGCATCGGCGCGGACGATCTGCGCCTGCTTCTGGCCTTGTGCGGCGATGGTGATCGCCTCCTGCTGGCGCGCGGTCTGCATCCGGGCGAGCGCGCTTTGCAGCGGCGTGCCCGGCGGCAACTCGGCCTCCTTGATGCGCACATCGACGATCTGGACGCCGTACTGGCGCGCGATACGGTCGAGGCGGACTTGGATCGCGTCCATCACCTGGCCGCGCTCGGGGCTGAGCAGCTCGGACGAACGCCGCTTGCCCAGCTCGTTGCGCAGTGCCGATCCGAAGATCGGGCGAAGCTGGTTGATGACGCCGTCGACGCTGCCCGCCGTTGCCAGCATCCGGCGCGGATCGATCACGCGGAAGCGGGCAAAGGCATCGACATTCATGCGCAGCTGGTCGGTCGACAGCACCTGGGTCTTTTCCAGGTCGAGGTCGAGCACGCGCTTGTCGACCCAGACGATACGGTCGACGAAGGGAATGCGCGCGATCAGGCCCGCGCCGCTGTTACCCAGTTCCTCGCCGGGGCGAAAGCCGTTGACCACCCGGCGCGGCTGCTCGAACCTATAGATCACCGCCTGCTTGGTCTCGGGCACGATCGAGAAGGTCGAGGCGGCGATGATGACCGCGATCAGTAGGGCGACGCCCAGCACGATCGGGTTGCGTGCGGTCAGGCCGTTCACTGGCCACCTCCCTGTTCCGAACCGGCCTGCGCCGAAGCGGCGGGCGGCGTGGCGGGAGCCGTCGCGGTGATCTCCGGCGGCAGCGGCCTGGCCTGTCCCTTGGAGAGAGGCAGATAGGGGACGACACCGGGCGTCTCGACGATGGTCTTGTCCGACTTGGCCAGCACGGCCTCCATGGTCTCGTAATACATGCGGCGACGGGTCACCTCGGGGGCCAGGCGATATTGTTCATACACCTTGTCGAACTGCGCCGCCTCGCCCTGCGCACGGGCCACCACCTGCTGCGCATAGGAACGCGCCTGGTTGACGTCGGCGACCGCGCGCTGCTGCGCCACCGTCACCTTGTTGAAATCGTCGACGATCTGCTGCGGCGGGGCGGCCTGCTTGATGGCGACGCCCTGGATCCGCACGCCCGCGCGATATTCGTTCAGGATCGACTGGGTCAGCTCCTGCACCCGCTGTTCGATGCCGGTACGCCCCGAACCCAGCGCCTGGTCCAGCGAAGTGTCGGCGATCACCGCGCGCATCGCGCTCTCCGCCGCTGCGCGCACGGTTTCCTGCGGCTGCGCCAGGCGGAAGGCATAGTCGCGCGGATTGGCGATGTCCCAGCGCACCGAATAGGTCAGGTCGATGATGTTCTGGTCGCTGGTCAGCACCAGATTCTCGCCCGAGCCTTCGGGGAAATTCTCGGTGCGGATCTTTTGCACGTCCAGCACCCGGACGCTGGCGATCGGGGCGGGGGCGGTGATCTGGATACCCGGCTCGAGGATGCCGGTATAGCGACCGAAATAGGTCACGACGCCGCGCTGCTGCGGCCCGATCGGGTGGATCGAGGTATAGAGCAGCCAGATGACGATCAAGATTGCCGCGCCGATCGCCCAGAGCGTGCGGCCGCCCGGTGCGCCCGGAAGGCCGCCGAAACCGCCCGACCCCTCACCGGGGCCGCCGCCGCCCGATCCCCGCGCCTTGCGGATGAACTCATCCAGCGCGGTGGACTTGCCCGGCGCCTTGCGGCCACCCGGCGGAACGGCCCAGGGGTTGCGGGGACCACCATCGGGATCGTCGCCGGACCCGCCCCAGGGGCCTTTTGGCGTGTTGGCGGCTAGGATGGGGGGGCGTTGAAACCGGCCCGTCAGCTTTCTCATAGTCATCGTTATAGGAACGGTTCGCCGACAAAAACAGTGCCAAGCCGCGCTTCGCATCCTATCTGCCGCGCATGAGCATCATCGAGACGGTAAAGGCGGCGGTCGCCGCGGTGGCGGGCAAGCGCGCGAATGTGCGGATGGAGGGCGCGCGGGCGGGGGTCGTGCTCGACACGACCGGCCTCGACGGCGCCGGTCGCCACGCGCTGGAGCAAGAGGTGAAGGCCGCCGCGATCCAGTCGGGGGCCGAGGATGTCCGCGTCGTCCTGACCGCCGAGAAGCGCGAGCGTCGCATCATCGCGGTCGCCAGCGGCAAGGGCGGCGTGGGCAAGTCCACCCTGTCGGCCAATCTCGCCATCGCGCTGGCGCGGGGCGGTCGCAAGACCGGGCTGGTCGATGCCGATATCTATGGCCCGTCGCAACCGCGCCTGATGGCGGCCGAGGGTGTGAAGCCGGTGGCGCAGGACGGCAAGCTGCAACCGGTGCCGACCCCCTATGGCGTGTCGCTGCTGTCGATGGGGCAGTTGGTCGAGCCGGACAAGGCGATCGCGTGGCGCGGGCCGATGGCGGCGGGCGCGCTCAGCCAGCTGGTCGATGGCGACTGGGGCGCGACCGAGCTGCTGGTCCTCGACCTGCCGCCCGGCACCGGCGACGTGCAGCTGACCATGGTGCAGAAGCATCGCCCGGCGGGGGCGGTGATCGTCTCGACGCCGCAGGATCTGGCGCTGATCGATGCGCGGCGCGCGATCGACCTGTTCACCAGGGCGGGGGTGCCGATCATCGGCCTGATCGAGAATATGGCGGGCTATTGCTGCCCCCATTGCGGCGGCATCTCCGACCCGTTCGGATCGGGCGGGGCGGAGGCGGCCGCCGCCGAGCTGGGCATCCCGTTCCTGGGCCGGGTGCCCCTGACCATCGCGATTCGCACCGCCTCCGACGCGGGCCAGCCTCCGGCGGCGGGCGAGGGCGACACGGTCTTCGCGCCGCTGGCCGCGCAGGTCGCGAACTGGCTCGATCTCCCGCGATGAAACCGGCGGCATGGCGGGGCGTTGAGGCGCGGTAGCCCGCCGCTTTTTCTGAACGATAGCCGGGAGGTCGGCGGCGAATAGGGGATAACCGATGCCGTTGACCGCCGATGACGATATTCGCAACCTGCTGGCGAAGGCGCGGACCATCGCGATGGTCGGCGCGTCGGACCGGCCCGACCGGCCATCTTACGGCGTGATGAAGCGGTTGCAGGATCACGGCTATCGCGTGATTCCGGTCAATCCGCAGATCACCGGCGAGCATGTCCATGGCGAGTTCGTCTTTCGCGAACTGGGCCAGCTAGGCGACCCCATTGATATCGTCGACATCTTCCGCCGGTCCGAGGCGGCGGGCGACGTGGTGGACGAGGCGATCGCCATCGGGGCCAAGGCGGTCTGGCTGCAACTGGGCGTCGTCAACGAGGCCGCCGCCGCGCGCGCCGAGGCCGCCGGGCTGAAGGTCGTGATGAACCGCTGCCCCGCCATCGAGATTCCGCGCCTGGGCGTCGCGCCGGTCGGGCAGGACTGAACACAAGGGCGACGGCCGACATCACAAGAAGGGGAGAATGACGATGGTGCCGCTGCTGCTGCTATGGGCCGCTCCGGTTGCGCAAGGGGAGCCGCGGATGACCCTGCCGCGCCTGACCCCGAGCTGTACCCTGTCCACCTGCCATGGCGGCAAGCGTTCCTCGCCCTATCGCCTGGCCCCGAGCCATGTCGTGCCGATCGATTCCAAGGCACGGGCCTTTGCCAATGACGGCACCTATTGCGCGGTGGTCGGCGACAAATATTGCACCAGCAAGCCGCGCACGCTGTTCCGCACCGCGATTGATTAGCCGGGGCGGCAGGCGCTAGGATCGCGATACCTTAGGAGGATCGCCATGCTGCCCCTGTTGCTGATCGCCATGCAGGCCGTCCCCGCCGCCCCGTCGGAGGGAACAGAGCGCGTTTCGATCCTGCTGCCCGATTGCCCGACCTCTGCGGATACGCGGCAGGACATCCTCGTCTGTGGTCGTCGACCGGGAAGCGACCGCGCCCCCGAGTTGCGGGGCGGGCCGTCCGACCGCGCGACTCCGTCCAATCCCGAGATGACCGCCATCGGGGCCTTGCGCGCCGAGGGGACGCCATGTGCGGCCAGTCAAAGGGGGTGCGCCGCCCCGGTCGACATCGTCACGCCGACGCTCATGCTCGCCAACGAGGCGCGGATCGGCATCAGCAAGCTGTTCGACAAGGCGCGCGACAAGAGCAAGCGGATGCCGATCGCGCTCGATGGTCCGGGGCCGCACGGGCATCTCGAACCCTGACCGGAGGGGGACTCTGCTGACGCTGGCGCTCGGTTGGAAAAACCGGCATGATCGCGCCCGGCCCCGCCTTCAGGCAGAGGGGCTGGCGATGCCGGGAGAGCGTCATGCTTGCGACGATGTTGGTCATGGTGATGGCGGGACTGTCGGCACGACCGTCGGTACAGGGCGACGACACGCCGCCACCTTCGGTCGATACCATCGTCGCCAAGACCCGCCGCTTGACCAGTGTCGAGACGCGCTGCGTCTATGATCCCAACGCCACCGATATCACCGTGTGCGGCCGCCGCAATGCCGACCGCTTCCGCATTCCCTTCGAGATACCGCCCGAGCCCGGCGATCGCCGTCACGAAGGGGTGATGGAGGAACGGACGCGGCTGCTCGCGCGAAGCACGCCGGTCAAGGACCTGTCGCCCTTCCTGGTCGGCGGCGGCTTGGCCGGGGTGACGATGGACACCAATGCCCGGGGCAGCGGCGGCACGACGACCCTGCGCAAGCCCGCGCCATGACGGCCGGAGACAAGTGATGATCCCGCTGCTGCTGATCGCTTGGCAGGCAGTGCCCGCCGTTCCGATGCCGCCACCGGGGGGCGGAAGCTTTTCGATCCTGGCACGCGATCCCTGTCCGGCTTCGGGCGGGACGGCCGCCGACATCATCGTCTGCGGGCGGCGTCAGGCCGATGACCGGGTTCCGCAACTCCGCGACGAGCCGCCGGTCGGGCCGGTGCCGTCCAATCCCGAACGGACCGGGGCGGGGGCTCTGGCGGCCTCCTCCACGCCGTGTCCGGCGCGGCAAGGCGGGTGTCAGGTGGGATTCGATCTCGTCACGCCCGCACTGATGCTCGCCAACGAGGTGCGGATCGGGATCAGCAAGCTGGCCGACAAGAGGCGCGACAAGAGCCAGCGCATTCCCATCGCGCTCGACGGGCCGGGTCCTCAGGGGCATCTGGAGCCGTGATGGTCGCTCAGGACGGCGGGTCTTGAAGCCCCCGTCCCTCTCTGGATAAGCGTCCCAGACCTTCCATACCATACCGGCGAGGGCCGGGATTCAGTTGGGGTACGATGGTGAAGCCCTCTGGTCGGCTCGGTACTGGACCCCGGCCTTCGCCGGGGTGGCGCTTGAGAGGGAGGGCTTGTTTGTGGTGGTTCAGCGCCGGACCTGCCGCCGCGAGCGGGCGGACGGCGGCGGGAGGAACCAGTCGGCCAGCGTCATCCCCGTCGCCGCCATGGCGCGCAGCACGACCTGCCCCGCCGCCCGCGCATCGCTGAGCGCGTCATGGTGCCGGTGCTCCAGCTCCAGGAACGCGGCCAGCGTGTTGAGCTTGTGATTGGGCAGTTCCGGCCAGGCCCGCCGGGCGATCGTCACGCTGTCCAGCCAGCGCGCCGCGATGGGGGGCAGGGCATCGCGCTCGCACGCCCGGCCCAGCGCGCCCTTGTCGAAGCCCGAATGCGCCACCGTCACCCGCCCGGCCAGATGCCCGGCCAGTTCGGGATGGAGCGCGGCGAAATTCGGCTTGCCCAGCACATGCTCGGCCGTGATGCCGTGGATGGCGATGTTGAAGGCGCTGAACTCGTCGCAGGGATCGACCAGCGTCTCATAGGCCAGCACTTCGACGCCCGCGGCATAGCCGACGATGCCGATTTGGCAAATGCTGCTGGTCCGCGAACAGGCGGTTTCGACGTCGATGACCACGAAATCGGGGGAGATCATGGACGGCCCTTAACGCCATCGCGCCATTCGAGCAATAAAAGGTCGCTGACCGGCTCGACAGCGACCGTTTCTATCCGCTACCCGCCTGCATTCAACAAACGCTCCGGATACAGGATTTGGACGATGGGCGATGCTTTGCGAGTGGCTTTGGCGGGACTGGGCACGGTGGGGGGCGGCGTCATTCGCCTGCTCGATGCGAACCGTGACCTGATTACCCGGCGCGCCGGTCGCCCGATCGAGATCGTCGCCGTCTCCGCGCGCGACCGGACCAAGGACCGGGGCGTCGACCTGTCGCGCTTCGAGTGGGTGGACGATACCGCCGCGCTGGCCTCGCACCCCGATGCCGATGTGGTGGTCGAACTGATCGGCGGATCGGACGGCCCGGCGCTGACGCTGGCGCGGACCGCGCTGGGGGGGGGGCGCGGTTTCGTCACGGCGAACAAGGCGATGCTGGCGCATCACGGGCTGGAACTGGCGCAGAAGGCGGAGGAATCCAACGCCGCGCTGAAGTTCGAGGCGGCGGTCGCGGGCGGCATCCCGGTCATCAAGGGCTTGCGCGAAGGGGCGGCGGCCAACTCCATCGCGCGCGTCTATGGCATTCTCAACGGCACCTGCAATTTCATCCTGTCTAAGATGGAAGCGGAGGGCCGCGACTTCGCCGAGGTTTTGGCGGAGGCGCAAGCGCTGGGTTATGCCGAGGCGGACCCCAGCTTCGACATCGACGGCGTCGATGCCGCACACAAGCTGTCGATCCTGGCCGCCATCGCTTTCGGCACCCAGCCCGCCTTTGCCGACGTCGCGATCGGCGGCGTGCGCCATGTGCTGGCCGCCGATATCGCGCAGGCGGCGTCGCTCGGCTACCGTGTCCGCCTGGTCGGCGTGGCGGAGGAGGGGGCGAACGGCCTGTTCCAGCGGGTACACCCGCATCTGGTGCCGCTCGACCATCCGCTGGCGCATGTCACCGGATCGACCAATGCGGTGGTCGCAGAGGGCAATTTCGTCGGCCGGTTGCTGTTCCAGGGCGCGGGCGCGGGCGATGGTCCGACGGCCAGCGCGGTGGTCGCCGACCTGATCGACATCGCGCGCGGCGAATATGGCGCGTCCTTCGCCATGCCCGCGCATGAGCTGACCGCGGCGGTGAAGGCGGACAGCGGCGAGCGGCGCGGGCGCGCTTACCTGCGCTTCACGGTGCAGGACAAGGTCGGCGTGCTGGCCGAGATCGCGGCGGCGATGCGCGATGCGGGGGTGTCGATCGAGAGCCTGATCCAGCGCGGGGAAGCGGCGGACGGCGGCGTGATGATCGCGATCGTGACGCATGAGGGGCCGGAGCGCGCGGTGGCGCAGGCGCTCGAGCGGTTGCGGGGGAGCCAGAGTTTGGTCGGGCAGCCGCTGTTGATGCATATTCTGGGGTGATCAACGGGGTAGGTCTCGGTGAGACCCCTTACCCTCCCCTAACCCAGTTTCAGGTAAACGATGCCCCGCATCGTTTAGGTCATGCCGGGGGCATGACCGACCTGAAACTCGCCTGCGGGAGGGGAGTTATTTAATTCAGACCGTTGATCTTGCCGCTCCCCGCCCGCAGGCGGGAGGGGCTGGGGGAGGGCAGTGTCTCACTGAGACTACCCTCCCGACCCATCACTTCTTGATCAACCCGATCTCCACCAGCCGCTCGAACAGGTAATCATGCGCGGTGATCGGCTCGGGATAGCGATCCGGATGCCCCTCGCTCACCGTCCCCGGCAGCGTCTTGATCAGGAAGTCCGGCGCCGGATGCAGGAAGAAGGGCATCGAATAGCGCGAGAAGCCGCGCCGCTCGACCGGCGGGTTGACGACGCGGTGGGTGGTCGAGGGCAGGACATGGTTGGTCAGCCGCTGCAGCATGTCGCCGACATTGACCACCATCGCGCCTTCGGGCGGGCGGATCGCCAGCCACTCGCCCGAATCGCGGTCGAGCAGTTCGAGGCCCGCTTCCTCGGCCCCCAGCAAAAGGGTGATGAGATTGATATCCTCATGCGCACCCGCGCGGACGCCCTCGGCATCGGCGGGGATCGGCGGATAGTGGAGCAGGCGCAGGACCGAATTGCCGTCCTTGACCGCCGGATCGAACCAGTTCGGCTCCAGCTTCAAATGCCGCGCGATCGCCGAGAGCAGCCGGTCGCCCGCCCGGTCGAACGCCGAGAAGAGTTCGATGAAATCCTCGCGGAACCCCTCGGGCCGGTCGGGCCAGATATTGGCGGGCATCCGATCGGCGTAAGCGTGTCCCTCGGGCAGTTCGCGCCCGACATGCCAGAATTCCTTCAGGTCGACGACCTTGGCGTCCTTGGCGATCTCGGTTTTGAACGGGGTGTAGCCGCGCGCGCCACCGCCGCCGGGGACGTGGTAACGGCGCTTCTCCTCCTCGGGCAGGTCGAACAACGCCTTGGTCTGCGCCCAGGCGCGGTCGATCAGCTCGGCGGGCACGCCGTGATCGGCGACGATGGCGAAGCCGAACCGCTCGAACGACTCGCCCAATGCGGCGGCAAAGCCCTCGGGATCACGGTCCTGGTCGGCGAGGCTGAGTGTCGGAACCTCGGCGGAGCGGGTGTCGGTCATGGCGATATGTCCAGAAAATCGAATGGGCTGCCGTCTATATAACGCGCCTGTCATCCCCGAACAGGGTGCGTCATCCGCCTAAAGTGATCGTCCCCGTCGATCGGTCGCCGCCCAAGGGGTGCAGGTCCAGGCGGAAGGATTTCTCCTCCGCCGTCTTGCCGACCAGCGCGCCGCCCTGATCGGTCAGGGTGAAGTCGGCCTCGCCCATCTTGTCGCGGAACCAGCTGCGTACGGTCGCCGGATCGGCCGGGCTGTCGAAGGTCATGGTGAACGCCTTGTCGCGGCCATTGCCGACATCGACGTTGCGGATCGTCGAGCCGGGGTAGAGATGCACGCCGTTCAGCTCGAAATTATCGGCCTCCATCGACACCTTGGGTAGCTTGAAGGCGCCCGAAAAGCCGGGCAGCGCCAGCTTCACCTCACCCGACTTCCCATCGACCGACGCCAGCGTCTCGCCGTCGGAGCCGTTGACCGTGATCGACGTGCCCTGGTTTGGCCGATCGCAGGCGGACAGCGCCAGTGCCGCCAGCAGCGGCAGGGCGAGGGGGGGGCGGGACAGGATGGACATGGGGTATACTCCTTACGCGTCCTGTGGGCCGATATGGCTCGCCGGGAATGTCGGCCCGACAAGCTTTAGCCACGCTGAATGTCGGCATTTAACATCTGAATGGCGCGCTCGGTCCCACAGGCGAGCCAATCCCGACTCATCGATCGAAGGAATCATGAGGTGACGACCGACACATCCGAAGGCTGGGACACCATCGCCGCGACGTTCATGGCGGTTCGTTCGGAAGTCGGCGCGCAGGTCGTCCGGCGCTGGGCGAAGGACGGCCTTTCGCCATTGACGGCGATTCTCGATCTGGGCTGCGGCTCCGGGGTGCCGATCGGGCAGGCGCTGGTCGGCGAGGGCTTCGCTATATGGGGGATCGATGCGTCTCCGTCGCTCGTCTCCGCCTATCGCGCCAATCTTCCCGACATGCCCGTCCGTTGTGAGCCGGTGCAGGACAGCGACTTTTTCGGCCGGCGCTTTGCCGGTGTCGTGGCGATCGGCCTGATCTTCCTGTTGGCCGAAGCCGATCAGTTGCAGTTTCTGGAGAAGGTGACGGATGCGCTGGAGCCGGGCGGGCGCTTCTTGTTCAGTGCGCCGCGCGAGCGATGCCAATGGCGTGATAGCCTGACCGGGCGCGAGTCCCGGTCGCTGGGCATGAAGACCTATGCCGCGCGGCTGGAGGAATGTGGTCTGGTTTTGGCCGGATGCCTGACCGATGAGGGGCGGAACCATTATTACGACGCGGTAAAGCCAAGTCGATCTTCGGGCGGAGCGGCCAGGAAACCGTGACGCGCCAGCCGGGTTTTTCCGGTTCCCCTCTCCGTCTATCTCCCTTAAAGGGCAGCCATCATGTCCGAATCCCGTTCCGCTGATCCGGTGACGCCCGTCACCGCCGAACCTCCCGGCGCGCCCATCGGCTTTGTCGAGTTCGTCCTCCTGATCGCGGCGCTGATGGCGTTGACCGCGCTGGGGATCGATTCGATGCTCCCGGCCCTACCCGCCATCGGGGAGGCGCTGGGGGCCTCGCCTGCCGTGCGGCCGTTCGTCGTCACGGCCTTCCTGATCGGTTTCGGTGTGGCGCAGCTGGTCCATGGGCCGCTGGCCGATCGTTATGGGCGGCGGCGGGTGTTGATCGTGGCACTGGTCATCTACATCATCGCCAATGGCGCGTCGGCGGTGGCGGGCAGCTTCACCTTGCTGCTGGTCGCGCGGGTCTGCGCGGGCGCGGCGATCGCGGCAACGCGGGTGGCGACGGTGGCGCTGGTCCGCGACTGCTATCACGGGCGCGCCATGGCGCAGGTCATGTCGATCGCCTTCATGGTGTTCATGATCGTGCCGATCCTGGCGCCCGCCTTTGGTGAGCTGGTGCTGCTGTTCGGCAATTGGCGGCTGATCTTCTGGACGATCGCGGGGCTTGCCACGCTGGTCCTGGCCTGGTTCTCGCTGCGGATGCCCGAGACGCTGGCGGTCGAGGCGCAGCTACCCATCTCGCTGAGCCGCATCGTCGGCGGCTGGCGCGAGACGATCGGCGACCGGCTGTCGCTCGGCTATACGCTGGCGGCGACCGCGCTGATGGCGGCACTGTACGGCTATCTCAATTCCGTGCAGCCGATCATGGCGCAGACCTTCGGCCGCGAGAAGCTGCTGGCGCTGATCTTTGCCACCACCTCGGTCACGATGGCGGCGGCGAACCTGCTCAACTCGCGGATCGTCATGCGGCTGGGCACGCGGCTGATCAGTCACAGCTCGGTCACGATCCTGATCATCGTGGCGGCCATCCATCTGGGCGTCGCCTATTTCGGGGGCGAGTCGCTGATCGTCTTCGCGGTCCTCCAGGCGATCACCATGGCGTGTTTCGGTCTGGCGACCTCCAATTTCTCGTCGATGGCGATGGAGAATATGGGGCGGATCGCAGGCACCGCGTCGAGCGTGCAGGGCTTTACCAGCGTCACCATCGGCTCGGTGATCGGCGCAGGGATCGGCCAGGCCTATGACGGGACGACGCAGCCGCTGACCCTGGGCTTCCTGATCGCCGGATGCGCGGCCTTTGCGTTCGTCTTCGCGACCGAGCGCGGGCGGATGTTCCGTCCCGCCTGACGCCCCTTGATCGAGGCCGGGGGAACCGCCCGGCCCGCCCCCGTGTTCCCCCTCCACAGTTCAAGAGGAGGCAGTGATGGGCGGACATCAGGTTCCAAGCCAGGGACCCGGCGACGATGGCTGGGACGAAGAAGGCTATGACGAGAGCCAGCGCGCTGAAATCCTGGAGGTGACGCGCGACGGCCCCAGCGACGGCGTGTTGCTGACCGATATCGAACCCGATCTGGGCGACGACACCGTCGAGGACGAGCCGATCGGCGAACTGGACATGGACTCCGAAGAGGTCGGGACCAGCGATGCCTCGGTCGACATGGATGGCGAGGATATCGACGAGGACGATCTCCAGGAAGATTTCGAGGACGACACGGTGGCCGATGGCGAGATCGACGACGCCGACGACACCGCGCTGCGGCCATGAACCGGCTTCCCGTCGCGCTGGCGGCGGGCGGCATCGTGCTGGTCGGCTGTTCGACCATGCCCGATCCGCGTGCCGCACAGACGCTGCCGCCGATGGTCTCGACGACTTTCCAATGCGAGAACGGGAGTCGCTTCTGGGTGCGCTTCGACAATCGGGACGACAGCGCGCTGGTGCGGTTCGACGACGATCTGGAAATGCGCCTGGAGGGGCAGAGGGTCGCCTCGGGCATCCACTATAGCGGCTTTGGCCACGACCTGCGCGGCAAGGGGGGTGAGGTTGTTTTGACACGCCCCACCGGTGATTCCATACGCTGCACCGCCGCTCGGTAAGCATCGGGTGCGGAAACGCGGCCGAAAAGTGGCGGAAATCCGCCATTGCCGTATTCTGCCCCCAATTGGTTCATCTAGATGACAGGAAGTGTGGCTCTGAAGCCACAGGTTCCAACAAGGCGATCAAAAATCTGAAAAGCCGTGCAACCCCTGGGCGTCTAGCCGGTTAAGCGGGCCTGGGCTGAGCGGTTCGATCCGCCGCCCCACATAGAATAAGAGAAGGGTATCTCACATGCGTAAGCTTTCCCTCGTCGCCGCTGCGGCGGCCGCGTTCGTTGCCGTGCCTGCCATGGCCCAGGACATGAACACCACCGATGCGGCGGCTCCGGCCCCGGCCGCTGACACCGTGACCGCTCCCGACGGCACCCGCGCCTTCGGTATCGAGCCGTATGTCGCGATCATGGGTGGTTGGGAGCAGTTCGACCGCCAGACGGTCGCCGGCATCCCCGCGCAGCCCAAGGGCTACAACCTGGACGGCGCGCTGGTCGAAGGCATCGTCGGCTTCAACGTGCCGCTCGGCCCCGTGTTCGTCGGCGCCGAGGGCGCGGTCGCCAAGGGCGTGTCGGGTGACATCGACTGGCAGTATGGCGCCTATGGCCGCGCGGGCTTCCGCGCTGGCGAGAGCGGCCTGTTCTACGGCAAGGTCGGCTATCGCTGGAACAACTTCCACAACTTCGCGCCGGGCGTCGCTGGCGACCTGAAGCGTGACTATCACGCGACCGTGTATGGCGTCGGCGCCGAAGTCGGCCCGAAGGACATCGGTCTGGGCGGCCTGACCGGCAATTCGGGTCTGCGTCTGCGTATGGAAGTTTCGACCTTCGACAACGCGCACTCCTTCCGTCCGATGGCGGGTGTTGTCGCACACTTCTGATCCCTCTCGGATCCAGTTGGCGTAAAGGAACGGGGTTCGGCAGCGATGCCGGACCCCGTTTTCTTATGGGGCCATGCTTCCCATATCGGGCGCATGGTCGGACGGGTGAAGCGCAAGGCGGGGCTGGCGGCGGCCGCCGAACGGATCGGGGAAAAGCACGCGCCACTGGCTTGTGCGCTGTGTGAGCGACCGCTGGGGGTGAAGGTCGAATGGCACCACCCGATCCCCAAGAGCGAAGGCGGGCGGGAGACGGTGCCGGTGCATCCCATCTGTCACCGCACGATCCATGCGATGTTCGGCAATGCCGAACTGGCGCGGGATTATGCGGCCTTTGCGGTGCTGCGGGGGCATCCGGAGATGGCGCGGTTCCTGCGGTGGATTGCGGGCAAACCGGCGGACTTTCATGCGCCGACGCGGGGTGCGCGGTGATTTTTGGCTCACGCGAAGCCGCGATGACGCGAAGAAGGTTGGTTCGCGCGGAGGCGCGGAGACGCGGAGGTTTTTGGTTCGCGCAGAGGCGCAGAGGACGCAGAGCGGAAGCGCGGCTGGCTTATTCCGGCCCCCCTCCGTTCCGCCTGAGCGTAGTCGAAGGCCAAGGGAATCCCTTCGCCACAAAAGGCATTTTCGGGCCGAAGGCCCAACCTGTTTCCCGCAAGCGTTCGCCCAAGAGGCGGTTCCCATCCCGTGGCCTTCGACTACGCTCAGGCTGAACGGAGCGGGGGACTTACCTTGATATAATTTTCTCTGCGCCCTCCGCGCCTCTGCGCGAACCCCAAAACCTCCCCGTCTCTGCGCGAACCAACCTTCTTCGCGTCCTCGCGGCTTCGCGTGAACAAAAAAGGGCGGACCGAAGCCCGCCCTTTCGGATCACTCCGCCGCGACGCCCGCGGCCGAGAACATGTCGCCGGTCTCGCCCGCCTCTTCGTTGGCGGCCTTGCCGGTCTTGGCCTTCTGGCGCTTGTCGAACGAGTCCCACACGTCGTTCCACTGGCCGCGCGTCGCCGCCTTGGAATATTCGGTCGCACGCGTCTCGAAGAAGTTGGCATGTTCCACGCCGTTCAGCAGCGGGGTCAGCCAGGGCAGGGGATGCTCGTCGATCATGTAGATCTGCTTCAGGCCCAGCTGGCTGAGACGCCAGTCGGCGATGTAGCGGATATACTTCTTGATCTCCTTGGGCTTCATCCCCTCGACCGGACCCATTTCAAAGGCGAGGTCGATGAAATTGTCCTCCAGGCGGATCGTCGTCTGGCAGACATCGGCGATATCGTCCTTCACTGCCTTGGTCAGGCACTGGCGCTCCTGGCAGAAGGCGTGGAACATGCGGATGATGCCTTCGCAATGCAGGCTCTCGTCGCGCACCGACCAGCTGACGATCTGGCCCATACCCTTCATCTTGTTGAAGCGCGGGAAGTTCATCAGCATCGCAAACGACGCGAACAGCTGGACACCTTCGGTGAAGCCGCCGAACATCGCCAGCGTGCGCGCGATGTCCTCGTCGCTGTCGACGCCGAAATTCTGCATGTAGTCATGCTTGTCCTTCATCTCGGCATATTCGAGGAAGGCGCCATATTCGCTCTCGGGCATGCCGATCGTGTCGAGCAGATGGCTGTAGGCGGCGATATGCACCGTCTCCATGTTGGAGAAGGCGGTCAGCATCATCTTGATCTCGGTCGGCTTGAACACCCGGCCGTATTTCTCGTGATAGCAGTCCTGCACCTCGACGTCCGCCTGGGTGAAGAAGCGGAAGATCTGGGTCAGCAGGTTGCGCTCATGATCGGTCAGCTTCTGCGCCCAATCGCGGCAATCCTCGCCCAGCGGCACCTCTTCGGGCAGCCAGTGGAGCTGTTGCTGACGCTTCCAGAACTCGAACGCCCAGGGGTATTCGAAGGGCTTGTACTGCTTGGAGGCTTGGAGGAGGGACATCGGTGTTACTCCGGGTACGAATGAGATGAAGAGGGTGAAGGCCGGTTCAGCCGCTGCTCGCCCAGGAGCGCAGAGCGGTGGCGAAACCGGCGAGAATGATCCCGCCCATGGCGAACATGGTGCCCGCGATCAGCCGGGCGTAGCGGCCCTGCTCCGACCGGGGCGTGCGGAGTTGCAGCAGCAGCGTTGCGCCGATGCCGGTTAACAGGGCGGCAACGCCGTACATGATCGTTGCCCCCGTCATGCGACCATTTCCCATGTTGCGCGTTCCGAAACCGAACCCAACACAGGAGATGTAAAATGGTCGATGTCAGCCAGATCAAGGAACATGCAGAAGTCGTCGGCGCGGACGGCGTCCATGTCGGCACGGTCGATCATGTCGATGGCGACCGCATCAAGCTGACCAAGAACGACAGCCCCCAGACCCAGGACGGGCAGGGCGCCAAGCATCATTACCTGCCGCTCGGCCTGGTCGCCGAGGTCGAGGGCGACACGGTCCGCCTGTCGGCCACCGGCCAGAACGCCGTCGACCAGTTCGAAGAGGCCGAGTGAGCCAGTAATCCCTCTCCCCTTGTGGGAGGGAGGGAGCCGCATAGCGGCGGAAGGGTGAGGGCGGGTGCGGTTCATTCCGGCCCGCCCTTTTTCTTTGGATAACTACCCTCATCCTTCCCACGCGACTGCGCCGCGCGGGCCTCTTCCTTCTCCCCAAGGGAGAAGGAGATTCGAGTTAGTACGCCTTTGAGATTGGTCATCACGTCGGCGTTCGTCACGCGAACCGTGCGATACCCTTCGCGTGCCATGTAGTCTTCGCGCGACGCGTCATATCCTTCCGCGACGGCGTGCATGTCGCCGTCGACCTCGATGACCAGCTTTTCGGAAAAGCACAGCATGTCGGCGAAGAATGGTCCCAGCGGCGCTTGGTGACGCCATTTCAGATGCGGATAGGTTTCACGAAGCGCGCGGAGCAGGCGGCGTTCGGGTTCGGACGCGTTGCGGCGGAGTTGGCGGGCGCGTTGCACCGTGCCGGAGCGATGATTGTCGTAGTGACGCACACCCTCACCCTTCCGCCGCTGCGCGGCTCCCTCCCTCTCCCGCCGGGAGAGGGAAATTATTTCACTGACACGCCAGGCATTCGTCGTAATCGGTCGTCTCGCCGATCTCGAACTTGGGTGCGCTGATCGTGTTGTCGGCCTCGACGCCGCCGCTCCCGGCGAACCCGGCACGCTGCACCGACTTCGAGCGGAGGTAGTAGAGCGACTTGATGCCCAGTTCCCAGGCGCGGAAGTGGAGCATCAGCAGGTCCCACTTTTCCACATCGGCCGGGATGAACAGGTTCAGTGACTGCGCCTGGTCGATATAGGGCGTGCGGTCGCCCGCCAGTTCGAGCAGCCAGCGCTGGTCGATCTCGAACGAGGTCTTGAACGTGTCCTTCTCTTCCTGGCTCAGGAAGTCGAGATGCTGGACCGAACCGCCATGTTCGAGGATCGAGTTCCACACCGACTCGGCGTTCTTCGACTTCTCGATCAGCAGCTTTTCGAGATAGGGGTTCTTCACGACGAACGAGCCCGACAGCGTCTTGTGGGTGTAGATGTTCGCCGGGATCGGCTCGATGCAGGCGCTGGTGCCGCCGCAGATGATCGAGATCGACGCGGTCGGCGCGATCGCCATCTTGCAGCTGAAACGCTCCATCACGCCAACGTCCGCTGCGTCGGGGCACGGCCCGCGCTCGACCGCCAGCGTCATCGATGCCTGGTTCACCTGCGCGTTGATGTGCTTGAACATCCGCAGGTTCCACGACTTGGCCATCGCGCCCTCGAAGGGGAGCCCACGCGCCTGGAGGAAGCTGTGGAAGCCCATCACGCCCAGGCCGACCGACCGCTCGCGGGAAGCGGAATAGGCGGCGCGCTCCATGCCCGGCTCGTGCCGTTCGATATAATCCTGCAGCACATTGTCGAGGAAGCGCATCACGTCCTCGATGAACTGCTTGTCGTCCTTCCACTCGTCCCAGGTTTCCAGGTTCAGCGACGACAGGCAGCAGACGGCGGTGCGGTCCTTGCCCTTATGGTCGATGCCGGTCGGCAGGGTGATTTCCGAACACAGGTTCGAGGTCGACACCTTCAGCCCCAGCTCGCGGTGATGCTTGGGCATGTTCTTGTTCACATGGTCGGCAAAGACGATGTACGGCTCGCCGGTCGCCAGGCGGGTTTCGACCAGCTTCTGGAACAGCGCACGCGCATCGACCGTGGCACGGACCTCGCCGGTCTTCGGGCTCTTGAGGTGCCATTCGGCGCCGTCGCGCACCGCCTCCATGAAGGCGTCGGGGATCAGCACGCCGTGATGCAGGTTCAACGCCTTGCGGTTGAAGTCGCCGCTTGGCTTGCGGATCTCCAGGAACTCCTCGATCTCGGGGTGCGAGATGTCGAGATAGCAGGCGGCCGAACCGCGACGCAGCGAACCCTGGCTGATAGCGAGCGTCAGCGAGTCCATCACGCGGACGAAGGGGATGATGCCGCTGGTCTTGCCGTTCAGGCCGACCGGCTCGCCGATGCCGCGCACCTGGCCCCAATAGGTGCCGATGCCGCCGCCGCGCGAGGCGAGCCAGACATTCTCGTTCCAAGTGGTGACGATGCCGTCCAGGCTGTCGGGCACCGAGTTGAGGTAGCAGCTGATCGGCAGGCCGCGCCCCGTGCCGCCGTTCGACAGGACGGGCGTGGCGGGCATGAACCACAGCTTCGAGATATAGTCGTACAGCCGCTGCGCATGCTCGGCATTGTCGGCATAGGCCGAGGCCACGCGCACGAACAGGTCCTGATAGCTTTCGCCGGGCAGGAGATAGCGGTCGTTCAGCGTCTCCTTGCCGAAATCGGTCAGCCGCGCGTCGCGCGCATGGTCGACTTCGACCGGATAGGGCTGCGGGCGAACCGACTTGGTGTCCGCCGGGGTCGGCGCTGGCGCAGCGTTCTGGGCCGCATCCGCCGCCATCTTTTCGAGCATATCAGTGGTCATGTCGCTATCCCGGCTATCCCTGAAATCCATCATTGATGCCGCTCCTCTGTTCTTGTTCCGTTCGAGTCGGCATCCAGCCCCTAGCACCGCGCGCCAGGCGCGTCGCGATCAGGACGAGAGGGGAGGTGGAATCCCCGATTCCGGGGCTTTCTCCGCATCCGGTCATGCATGTGGACATGACCTCGTCCTACCAGTGCTTGGGGCCATTCCCGACCTCTTCCACAATCCTTAGTGGAAAATCCCGAGCAGCATCGCAAGAGGTTAAAGCGTGGGGCAGGGGTTGGTTGCGACGAATGGCGGGCGCGTCCGGGCTGCCCAAAAGCCGCGACGCACGGATGTCTGCGGGGTTCGGGAAGCGCAAGTCCCTAAAAATATTTTTTGGCCGCGGGGATCAGCGCGGGGCGAGCAGGAACAGCGCAATCAGGCCGAGAATCGCAACCATCATCTGGGGTGGCCGCAGCCGCGCGAAATGGCCCGGCGCGCCGCCCCAGCTGGCCAGCCAGGGATCGGTCAGCGCGATCGACGCATAACCCAGGATCAACAGGCCGAAGCCGGTCGACGGCCCCGCGATCAAGGCCAGCAACCCCAGCGAGAAGCGCAGGATCATGGTCGCCATCTGCGAGACATGGGTGCCGCCCGGCGTGAAGAAGCTCAGCCCGCGCGCGACGCCCGCCAGGAAGATCAGGATCGCCGCCCCCCATATCTGCCCGATCAACAGGGCCAGCGGCATACCCGCCCAGGCCGCCAGCGCGGCGAGGGGCAGGACCAGCACCGGGCCATAGCCGAAGACGAGGCTGAGCAGGGGGATCCGGCGCGAGGCGCC
>NZ_MQUI01000042.1:0-33221 GCF_001970915.1 Sphingomonas sp. Sph1(2015) | reverse complement strand
CCCCCGGCCCCTCCCCTGAAGGGGAGGGGAGGATTTCATGTCATCCCGCGCCAGGTGCGCTCCTCGGTCCAGACCTGCGCGAAGAAGGGATTGCGATCGGCCTCTGCGGCATAGTTGCCCTGGTCGATCATGCAGGTCGGACACCAATGGCCGCCGCGCAGATACAGGTTCGGGGTCATCGTGAAGCGATGCCCGGCCGCGCAGTCCCATTCGACCGCGCGGTCCGGCTCGATCTCGCCCGCCGCATGACAATGGCCGCCGCGAAACTCCGCGGCCTGACGCAGGTCGTCGGCGCGCCACTGGTCGGCGGATTTGCCCTCGTCATAACCATGGTCGAGCAGGACCGGCTCGCGCGAGGGTTGGGCCAAGGGCATCGCGTCCCAGTCGCGTGGCAGCGCCTCCCAGGCGGCACGCGATCCGAAATAGGCATTGATCTTCGCTGTGTCGTTGTCGGCGATCCAGCGCAGCGACCCGCCGCTGCCCTTGGCCAGCCCCTCGATCCGCCGCCGCACCAGCGACGGAGCGAGGCGTGGGACCAGCCGGACCAGCGCGGGCATATGACGACGGGATTCGGCCTGGAACGCGGCGAGCGACTGCTCGCGGAACGGCACCAGCGCCTCCAGCCGGTCGGAATCGGCATACCATTGCCCGTGGAAATTGCGCGTTGCGAACCAGTGCGGGCGCAGCACCCGACGATATTGCGGCATGCTCACCGCCATGAACTCATGGTTCACGACCCGCGAAGCGGCGCCGCCGCCGATATTGTAGAAACCGCGCCAGAAACGGTCGGGCACCACATCGTCGCACACCGCCGCCATCAACCGGCCGCTGTCGTTCGCGGTCGACCATTCGAACACGCCGTTGATCGGATTGTGGAACATGATCGGATCGAACATCCGCCAGATGTCGTAATGCGCCATTCCGCTCTGGCGCAGCGAGACCCAGTGGCGGATGCCGCTTTGCGCGACGATCGCCTCGGCCTGGGTCTTGGTGACGGCATAATGATCATAGGTGCTGATCTTGATCGGATCGCCGGTGCGACCCCAATGGATCGGGGCGTTGCGGCTGCCGGTCTGGGCGACGGTGCCAATATATACCAGGCGCACCCGTTCAGCCCCGCCGGTGGCGATGATCGCGTCGACGATGTTGCGCGCCCCGCCGACATTGACCCTCGTCACCACATCGCGGGGCAGATTGTCGGCAAGGGGGGACACGAGTCCACCGACATGGAGGACGACGTCGGCGTCGCGTACGCCCTCTTCGATCGACGCGTAATGGGTCAGGTCCCCCCAGACGATCGTCGCCAGGTCTTGCGCGATGATTTTGCGAACGACCGGATGATCCTTTTCCTCGGGTCGGACCAGCGCACGAACCCTCACGTCACCCCGGGCATGGAGTCGCTTGATCGCTTCCCGCCCCATATTGCCGGTCGCCCCCGTCAGAAAGACGATCTTGCCATCAGACGCCATCACACCACCTCATCCCGATATAATAGAACGATAGCGTACGAATATACTGAGGTGTTTGCAATCTGGCCGTGTCGGCGCTGCGCTTCATCGTCGTTCAGATGCTCGACCGTTCGGACCTGGCGCGCAAAGCGGCTTCCCGACCGGCATGATCGCCAGCCCCTCGACCCCGCCGTCCGCGCTGGGAGGTCGGCGACTGGCAACTGCTCTCCTCCGAGGCCTGCAAAGGCCGGGGCCAGCCGGTCAACGATGACGGCCGGTCGAACCGGGACGTCGACCGCGGCCGGGATTCGATGCTCTGCAACCGCTGTGCCGGGTTGCTGGGACGTGGAAGGGGTCATGAGGCACCGCTCCGGCCGTCAGGCCGAAACCTACGTTTTCGAAAAGGGAGGGGGCAACGACGGTCGTAAAATAGCAAAAGGGCAAGAGATGAGATTGACTCGCATTATCCAAAAGGAATAGAGGGCGCTCGAACCTTTCGAGGAAGCGCCGCCGGGGGGCGGCGACCAAGGGGCGGGAGACCTATGAAGATTTGTTGGGGTATGGGCTTGCTGCTGTCGTCGGCGGCGTGGCCGGTGGCGGCGCAGGAGACTAACGGCGACGCGCTGCGTGATACCGAGATCGTCGTGACGGCGACGGGACAGACACAAGCGACGTCGGGTACGAAGACCGCGACCCGCCTGATCGAAGTACCCCAATCCATTTCCGTCATCACGCGCGAGGAACTCGACGTCCGCGCTGTACACAGCGTGACCGAGGCGCTCGCCTATACCGCCGGGGTCCAGGCCGAACAGGACGGGATCGACAGCCGCGCCGACAGCTTTTCGGTGCGGGGCTTTTCGGCGGGCAGCTTCAGCGACAACCTGTTCCTCGACGGCATCCGCCTGCCCGCCGGCGGGCAATGGACACGCACCGCCTTCGATCCCTTCGCGCTTCAGCAGATCGAGGTGCTGAAGGGGCCTTCCGCGGTGCTGTTCGGGCAAGTGGCACCGGGCGGGATCGTCAATCTAGTGACGAAGCGCCCGACCGCGCACCCGCGGGGCGAGATCATGTTGCAGGGGGCCGGGTTCACCGACCTCGGCAAATGGCAGTATCAGGGCGCTGCGGACGTGTCCGGTCCGCTTGCCGCCGACGGCACGGTTCGCGCACGGCTTGTCGGGCTGGCGCGCTATGGCGATGCGCAGATCGATGCGATCAAGACGGGCCGCTATTATATCGCGCCCAGCCTGACCTGGGCGCCCGACGCGGCGACCAGCATTACATTGATGGCGCAGTATCAGCGGGACGAGGGAGGATCGACCTTCCAGTTCCTTCCCTATGTCGGATCACAGCAACCGGGAGCCGGTGGTCGACACATCCGCCTCGACGCCTTTCTGGGTGAGCCGCAGTTCAACACCTATGACCGCAACCAGTATCTGGTCGGCTACGAACTGCGCCACGCCTTGTCCGATCGGTTCGAGCTTCGGCAGAATGGCCGCTACACTCGCGTCGAGACGCTGTTCCAGGGGACCGTGCTGCGTGGCGGCACGCTGGCCAACGGACAGACGATCAATCGTCGCGCGGTGCAGGGCGTCGGCCATTCGGACGGCTATGGCCTCGATACCAAGGTCGAAGGGCGCATCGATAGCGGTCCGCTGGAGCACCGTGTCCTGATCGGCGTCGACATGCTCGACACCGAATGGCGTCACCTGCGCGACCTGTCGACGAACGTGCCGCCGATGCCCGACATCTTCCATCCCGTGTCGCAGGGTATCGGCCGGGTGCTCCAGACGCTGAGCCCGCAAGTCCATCTGAACGCGCGGCTGGAGCAGGTCGGCGTCTATGGCCAGGATCAGGTCACGGTCGGACAGCTTCATGTCACCATGGGCGCGCGCTATGACTGGGCGAAGAACCACCAGGTGAACGAACTGGCGACCGGCGCGACCAATCCGGTGACGTTGACCAAGGCGGACAAGGTGACGTGGCGAGCGGGCGCGACCTGGGTTTCGCCGAGCGGCGTGGCACCCTATGCCAGCTACTCCACCTCGTTCCAGCCGACGACCGGCCAGTATTTCGACGGCACGCCCTTCAAGCCGACGACCGGCGAGCAATATGAAGCGGGCGTGAAATATCAGCCCCGCGGCAGCAACGCGCTGCTCACCGCGGCGGTATACCAGCTGACCCAGAACAATCTCGCCAGCCCCGACCCGGACGAAAGCCATGTCTGCGGCGGCACGACCTGCCAGGTCCAGACCGGGCAGGGGCGGATCCGGGGCGTCGAACTGGAAGGCAAGGCGACATTGGTCGGCGGGCTGAGCCTGATCGCGACCGGCACCTATATGGACAGCGAGATCACCCGTGGCGAGCCGAAGCAGCAGGGCAAACGGCTGGCGCAGGTGCCCGAGTGGATGGGGTCGCTGTTTGCCGACTATCGCTTTGCCGAGGGCGGGCCGCTGGGCGGCGTCGGGCTGGGTGGTGGCGCGCGCTATGTCGGCGTGTCCTATGGCGACACCGCCAATGCCTATCGCGTGTCCGGCTACACGCTATACGACCTGTTCCTGCGAAAGGCCTTCGCCAGCGGTATCATCCTGTCGGTCAATGCGCGCAACCTGACCAACCGACGCTATGTCGCGTTGTGCTCGTCGGCCTCGTCCTGCTTCTATGGATCGGGCCGCACGCTGAACCTGCGGCTGCAATATCGGTGGTGAGCATGGTCGTGGCCTTCATGCTCGCGCTGGCGATACCCGGCACGTCCGTGGCTGCGGAGACGCCCTATACCCTGCCGCACAGCGTCGAGCAGGTCGTCCACGCCGATGGCGGGGAGGTATATCGCATCCTGATCGCCTGGCCGGACGCGCCGCCGCCGCCCGCCGGTTATCCGGTGCTCTATGTGCTGGACGGCGAGGACAATTTCGCGATCGCGGCGCTCACCGCGCGTCGATTGGCGCGGGCGGGGGCACGAAGCGGGGTCGCGGATGGCATCGTGGTCGGGATCGCGGCCGGGCCGCTGGAACGGCGTGTCCACGATTACACGCCCGTCACGCCCGGCTGGACGATCCCCGCGACCATGCCTGCCAGCGGATCGAAGACCGGCGGGGCCGAGGCGTTTCTCGACCTTGTCGAGCGGCAGGTGCAGCCGCTTGTCCGCCAGCACTGGCGGGTCGATCGGTCGCGGGAGACGTTGCTCGGCCATAGTTTCGGCGGTCTGCTCGCGCTCCATGCCGCGCTGACCCGTCCGGCGATGTTCGACGGCGTCGTCGCGGTCAGTCCGTCGCTGTGGTTCGGCGACGGCCTGATCACGCGCGAGGCCGCCGCTGCGAAGGACGCCCCTCCCATCCTGATCGCCGAAGGGGATGGCGCGGCGGCCGCTCCGGCCGCACTGGTCGGTTCGCTCGATCGCGGTGCGAAGCCTGGCCGGGCGCGCTTCCTGCCGCTGCCGGGGCAGTCGCACGGAACGACGATGCTGGCGGCGATGGCGCCGGCGATCCGCTTCGCCTTTGCGGCACCAGGCCGATGATCGCGGCGTGGTGTGCGGCGGCGGCCATCATCGGCGGGGCGATGGGCCTCTATGCCGGTACGCGGCATCAGGCGCTGATCCGTCCGGGCGTGGCGGCGCGTCCCTGCCGGATCGTCGGGACGCTGCTCCTGCTGATCGCGCTGGCGTTGCTGGTGACGGTGCAGGGACCGGCGACGGCCGTCTTCACCTGGGCCACGGCCGCGATGCTGGTGTGGAGCATCGTGCCGGTCGCGATCGGCTGGTGGCGGTTCCGGCAGGGAGCGTCGCGATGAGCCGCCCGCTTCTCACCAGTCGCGACTGGTTCGGGAAGGTGTCGGCCGCGGCCGTCCTGGGCTTCACCCTCGCGCTGGCACTGACCTGCACTTTCGCGACCCTGTTCTCGACCGACGCGGACGTGTTCAGCGCGCAGCGGCAGCTCGCCATGTGGCTGGCGTCGCCGATCTGGTGCGCGATCCTCGGCCTCTGCTTCCTGTTCCGCAGCGGCGCGCGGGCATGGGCTTGCCTCGCGCTCGCCAATCTGGGCGCCTGGGCGTTCTACGTCGCCGCGCGTCTTCTTCTCGGGTGATCGTCGATGCGCACCGATATCGTGAAGACCTATAAGGACGTGCATAGCTGGGTCGGCATCATCGCCGGGCTGGCGCTGTTCGTTGCCTTCTATGCCGGGGCGATCACGATGTTCGCCGAGCCGTTGAACCGCTGGGCCTCCGCGCCGACCCGTATCGCCGCGCCGCCGTCGCTGGATCACACGCCCGAACTGATCGACAAGGTGCTGCGCGCCCGGCCCGATGCGCGCGCCGCGTATACCGTGCATTTCGATACCGGACCCGATCGGCCCGCGCGGCTGAGCTGGACCACCGGCACGCGCCGGGCGCCCGGCCCGACCTTTCTCGCCGCACTGGCGCCTGACGGTGTGTTGCAGGTGGTGCGGCAGGACGCGTCGCCGGTGTCGGAGCTGGTCGACGTGCTTCACCAGCAGGTCGGTCTGCCGTTCAGCCGCAAGGTGGCGATGCCGATCATGGGCGTGATCTCGCTGCTCTATGCCGTCGCCATCATCTCCGGCATCATCTGCCTGCTGCCAAGCCTGACGAAGGACCTGTTCGCGCTGCGTTTCGGCAGGAATGTGAAGCGGATGTGGCTCGACCTGCACAATCTGCTGGGGCTGTTCAGCCTGCCGTTCCACATCGTCATGGCGATCACCGCCGTCATCTTCGCCTTCCATGACCAGATCTACGATGTTCAAGGCGCGGTGAACCAGGTCGGCGCTGCGACGGTCCAGCGGCGTCCCTCACCGCCATCCGGTCCGCCACGCCCGCCCGCCTATGACGCGGTGCGCGACACGCTGTCGCCTGCCGAGTTGCAACGGCGCATCGCGGTCCAGGCACCCGGCTTCGCATTGCGCTCGATCACCTACCACCATGATGCGGATCAGGGCGCGCATGGCGACATCACCGGCGTCGACCCGCGCTATGGGATGCGCGCGCCGACCTATGGCCGGGCGGAGATCGATACCCGCACCGGCGCGATGACCGACGCGGCCTATATGCCGGGGCGGCAGGGTCCATGGTTCGCGGCCGTCACGTCCTTCTTCACGCTGCATTTCGGCAGCTTCGGCGGCGCGCCCGTGCGCTGGTCCTATTTCCTGCTGGGGTTGGCCGGGGCGTTCCTCTTCTACTCGGGCAATCTGCTCTGGATCGAGAGCCGCCGTCGCAAGGAGCGAAAGGCGGGCGCGGTGACGCAGACCCGTGCCACCCATATCCTGGGTAGCCTGACGGTGGGGGTGCCGCTGGGATGCGTCGCCGGTATCTCGCTGACGATCGCCGCCGCGAAGTGGCTGCCGGCCGACCGGGGCGACCTCGCCGCATGGCATAGCGGCATCTACTATTTCGCGTTCGTCGCGGCCGTTGGCTGGGCACTGCTGCGCGGTGCGGGGCGCAGCGGATCGGAACTGCTTTGGGCCGCGGGCGGCGCGACCGCCGCCATTCCGCTCACCACGATCCTGTCCCCTGCGCTGGCGCATGGCTGGAGCCATCCCGGCGCAAGCCGACTGGTCGATCTGGTCGCGATCCTCGGAGCGGCCGGTTTCGCCACGATGGCCAAGGCGGCGCGGCGGCGGGCCGTGGCCGGGCCGCGTGACAGCGTCTGGGCCGACCCGACCCTCGCCACCACATAGGAGAAGGGCAGCCGCCGGTAGCCGCGAGGATTTTGTCGGTGCGGCGGTGCCATTTGCGCCTGCCATAAGTTATCGGTGGCATGTCTCCTCCTGTTTCCGCCGCCACTTCGACTTGTCCATTGGCTCGCTTCGTTGACGATGGAGCCGTGGCGTAATGCGGGGATGGCAATGGGCCGTTCGTCTCCTCACGCGTCAGATGTGGTTTCGCGCCGGGCTGTTCTGTGTTTTCGCGGTGCTGCTCGCGCTGGCCAGCGCGTTCCTCGGTCATACCATTTCGTACGACTTCGCCGCCAAGGTGGGGTCGAAGTCGGTCGACGGCATTCTCAACCTGCTGGCATCCTCCATGCTCGCGGTAACCACCTTCTCACTGACCGCGATGGTTCAGGCCTATGCTGGAGCAACCAGCAACATCACACCGCGCGCCGTGCAATTGTTGATCGACGACAGCACGTCGCAGAACGCGCTGGCGACCTTCCTCGGCAGTTTCCTGTTTGCGATCGTCGGCATCATCGCGCTGTCGACCGGCATCTACGGGAATACCGGGCGCGTCATTCTCTACGCCGGCACCATTCTGGTCATCCTGTTCATCGTCGTGACGTTCCTGCGCTGGATCCAGCACATCGCCCGCTTCGGCCGTGTGTCCGACACGATCGACCGGGTCGAGCGGGCGGCGACCGATGCCGTACGACGGATGATGCAGGCACCCCGTTTCGGCGCAACGGACAGCGTATCGGTCCCGAACGACGCCAGTGTCATACACCATGAAAGGATCGGCCGTATCACCCATGTCGACCTTGCCCAGATCGGTGAGGTCGCCGACGCGATCGGCGCAAACATCCACCTTGTCAGCATTCCCGGCCATCTGGTGGACCCGGCCAAACCGCTTGCCTGGGTCAGGGCGACGATCGACGACGATCAGGCCTGCCTGATCCGGGATGCGTTCACGATCGAACATCATCGTACGTTCGATCACGACCCGCGCTTCGGTCTGGTCGTGCTGGGGGAGATCGCGGCGCGCGCCTTGTCGCCCGCCGTCAACGATCCCGGAACCGCCATTGCGGTGATCGAGGCGGGAACACGCGTCCTGGCAGCGGCCCTGCGCCATCGCCCAGGTGAGGAGCAGTCGCCGCCCGCGCGCGTGACGGTGCCGCCCTTTGCCTTTTCCGATATGATCGAGGACGTGTTTCGCCCCATTGCCCGGGATGGGGCGGGTACGATCGAAGTCGGGCTGCGGCTTCAGAAAGCGCTGGCCGCCCTGGTCGCGGTCGACGAACGGGCGTCGGCCGATTGCCGGAACGAAGCGCAGGATGCCGTCGATCGCGGACGGACCGGCCTGTCCAGCGAGCGCGACATAGACGACCTTTCGCGGCTGCATCACACCTTGTGGAGCAAAGGCGTCGCGGAGGCGTCATAGCTTGGAGACGGGAGCCAGTTGCCCCGATCGCCCATTTTGGCCTGACCGATTGTTCGCCAACCCCCTAACCGATGCTGACCGTTTTTATGATCAAGAGTGAAATCAATCCCCGGGTTTTCTGGGGGGCATCGGCGATCATCGCCCTGCTGCTGGTGACGACGCTCGCCATGCCGGGGACGGCCGATACCGCGTTCAAGGCGGCGCAGGCCTGGGCGATCGACACGTTCGGCTGGTTCTATATCTCGGCGGTCGCGGTGTTTCTGGTGGTGGTGCTGGCACTGGGTTTCGGCCCGGCGGGCAAGCTGAAATTGGGGCCGGACGATGCCGAGCCGGACTTTCCCTATCTGTCGTGGCTGGCCATGTTGTTCGCGGCGGGCATGGGCATCGGCCTGATGTATTTCGCGGTGGCCGAGCCGATCCAGCATTATATCTCGCCACCCGACGCGCCCAGCGGCACGATCCTCGCCGCGCGCGAGGCTATGGCGATCACCTTCCACCATTATGGCGTCCATGCCTGGGCGATCTATGCGCTGGTCGGCCTGAGTCTGGCCTATTTCACCTATCGCAAGGACATGCCGCTGACCTTGCGGTCCGGCCTGTCGCCGATCCTGGGCAAGCGGATCAACGGCCCGCTGGGCGATGCGATCGACATCTTCGCCGTGTGCGGGACGGTGTTCGGCGTGTCGACGTCGCTGGGCTTCGGGGTGTCGCAGATGACGGCGGGGCTGGCCTATGAATATGGCATACCCGACACGACGACGATGAAGATCGCGGTGATCGTGGTGGTCATGGGGGCGGCCACCCTGTCGGTGCTGAGTGGAGCGGACCGCGGTATCCGCCGACTGTCGGAACTGAACCTGACCGTCGCCGTGCTGCTGATGCTGTTCGTGATGGCGGTCGGCCCGACCCTGTTCCTGCTGCGCGCGCTGGTTCAGAATTTCGGCCTGTATCTCGACCATTTCGTCATGCGGACCTTTACCCTCTATGCGTATGAACCGCGGGCGTGGATGGCGGACTGGACGCTGTTCTACTGGGCATGGTGGATCGCATGGTCGCCGTTCGTCGGCATGTTCATCGCCCGCATCTCGCGCGGGCGGACGATCCGCGAATTCGTGATCGGCGTGCTGTTCGTGCCGACCGCCTTCACCTTCCTGTGGATGACGGTGTTCGGCAATACCGCCATATCCCTCGATCTCGGCCCGGCTGCCGGTGGGATCGCCGATGCGGTGCAGGCGAATTTGTCGACCGCCTTGTTCAAGTTCCTGGAATATCTGCCCGCCGCCAGCGTCACCTCGACCCTGGCCATCGCGCTGGTCGCCATCTTCTTCGTCACATCCGCCGACTCGGGTGCGCTGGTCATCGATACGCTGGCCTCGGGTGGTGCGGAGGAAACGCCCCGCTGGCAGCGCATGTACTGGTGTGTGTTGCTGGGGGTGACCGCGACCCTGCTGCTGGTGGCCGGGGGGCTTGGCGCATTGCAATCGGCAACCCTGCTCGCCGCCTTGCCGTTTTGCTTCATCATGCTGCTGCTGGCGGTCGGCCTGATCCGTCAGACCAGCGCCGATCTGGCAGGGGTGACGCTGTCGGGCGATACGGCATCGGTCGGCGAACGGATCAAGCGGCTGCTGGTCCCGGCACGCCGTACCGACATCCTGCGACAGATGGCGGACAATGGCGAACCCGCGCTCCGGTCGGTGCAAGAGGCGATGGAGAAGGAAGGCTGGGAGGCGAGCGAACTGGAACATCGCGAGGACCTGGTCGAACTCACCATCACCGCAGCGGATGGTCGACCGTTCGTTTATCGTTTGACTCCACGATCGCGTCCACTTGCCGCCTATACCGCGCTGGACGCATCGGAGGGGCGCCGCAGCCTGGCATGGATGCTCGCCGCGCAGACCAATGGTGAAGCGGGTTTTCGGGATATGACCGGCCGCACCGTCGGGCAGATCGCCCATGACGTGCTGACGCAGCTGGAGCGTTGGCGGCTTGCCGAGCCCAAAGTCGATCGGAAGGGAACCGTCCCCGATGGTCGAGCAGGGTTGTGAACCCTTCGCCCGTCATGCAATATCGCCTTCGGGTGTTCGCAGATCGCTGGTGCGGGCAGGTTCTAACGTTGGTCGGGCCGCCAACGCAGAATCCTCGCGCCCGGAGTATCGGCTTGTCCGAACGAACTTTCCTGCCTGAACCATGCTCATCTCCTGCAAGCCGGGACGGCTTGGGACGTATCGACAGGTGCCATGCGCGGCGTCCGCACGATATGATTCCACGGGTCGCATGAGGGGGACATGCGCTTGGCGTTGCTGACCCTCATCTCCATGCCGTTCATTGCGGTCATCCTGTTGATGGCGACTCGGCAATCGTCGCGGCAGGTCCATATGCTGATCGCCGCGACCGCCAGTGCGGGCGGCTTGGCCGTTCTGCTGTCGCAAGCGAATGCGGTGCTGTCCGGCCAGACGCCCACGATAAGCATGGCATGGCTGCCGACACTCGGTCTCGATTTCAGCCTATGGCTCGACCCGCTGGCGTTGCTGTTTGCGGGGTTGATTCTCGGCATCGGACTGCTCGTGATCGTGTATGCGCAAGGCTATCTGGCGAAGAACGAGCCGACGGCGCGGTTCCTGTCGTTCCTGATGCTGTTCCAGGGCGCGATGGTCGGGATCGCCTTGTCGAGCAACGTGCTGCTGATGCTGGTGTTCTGGGAGCTGACCAGCCTGGCGTCCTTCCTGCTGATCGGTTTCTGGCGCGACCGTGCCGACGCACGGCAGGGCGCGCGGATGGCGCTGACCATCACCGGCGGGGGCGGTCTGGCCTTGATCGCGGGCATGATGCTGCTGGGCAAGGCGGCGGGCAGCTATGATCTGGCGACGATCCTGGCACGCGCCGATCTGGTGCAGGCCTCGCCGCTCTATCCCGCGATCCTGATCCTGATCCTGGCGGGGGCCTTCACCAAGTCGGCGCAGTTCCCGTTCCACTTCTGGCTGCCGCACGCGATGGCCGCGCCGACCCCGGTCAGCGCCTATCTCCATTCCGCGACGATGGTGAAGGCGGGTGTGTTCCTGCTCGCACGGCTCTGGCCGGTGCTGGCGGGAACCGATCTGTGGTTCGGCATCGTCGCGTCGATCGGCTTGGTCACCATGGTGTTCGGCGCGGGCGTCGCGCTGTTTCGCCACGATCTGAAGGCGATCCTCGCCTATTCGACGATCAGCCAATTGGGGCTGATGGTGATGCTGCTCGGCTTCGGAACGGGCGCGGCGGTGACGGCGGCGGTCTTTCACATCCTCAACCACGCGGCCTTCAAGGCGACGCTGTTCATGCACGCGGGCATCGTCGACCATGAGACGGGCACGCGCGACATGCGGCGGCTGGGCGGTCTGGCGGCGATCATGCCGCTGACCGCGACGCTCGGCGTGCTCGCCGCCGCCGCGATGGCAGGGTTGCCGCCGCTCGGCGGGTTCATTTCCAAGGAGATGATGCTGGAGCAGAGCGCGCATACCGTATGGGCGGGACAGGCCTTGCTGGTGCCGGTGCTCGCGACCATCGCGGCGATGCTGTCGGCGGCCTATTCGCTGCGCTATGCGGTGGCGCTGCATTTCGGCGCGCGGCGGACCGGCGATGTCGCGGCCCCCCACGATCCGGGGGCCATGCTGCTCGGGCCACCCGCGATATTGGGGGCCGTCGCGCTGGCGCTCGGACTGTTGCCGATGACGCTGGCGGGGCCGCTGGTGGCCGCTGCCAGCGCTGCGGTGACGGGCGGCGCAGCGCCCGAACTGCATCTGGCACTGTGGCATGGCGTCAATCCGGCGCTGCTGATGAGCGTGGGCGCGGTCGCGGTCGCGATCCTGGTCCTGTGGGGGTATCCGGCGGTGGCCAAAACCGTTGCCCGTATCCCGACGCCCGACGCCAAGCATCTGTTCGACCGAAGCCTGACGGCGATCGTCGAGGGGCTGCGCCGTGTGTCCGGCGTGATCCATGTCGCGTCGCTGCAACGCTATCTGATGGTGTTGTTCGTCGTCGCGCTGGCGCTTGGCAGCGACGCCGCGTTCCGGTCCGGCATCGCGGCCGGGGAGCGGCCGACCACGCCTGCGTCGCTGCTGGCCATCGTCGCCTGGGCCGCGCTGGTCATCGCGACTTTGGCAGTGGTCGCGGTCGACCGGCGGCGGTATCTGGCGCTGATTTTCATCAGTGTCATCGGCCTCGTCATCGCGCTGGCGTTCATCCACCTCTCCGCCCCCGATCTCGCGCTCACCCAGATTTCGGTCGAGGTGGTGACGATCCTGCTGATGCTGCTGGCGCTGCACCTTTTGCCGGGCAACCCGCCTCGCCTGTCGAAGATACCGCGACGAGTGCGCGACGGCGTGATTGCCGTGGCGGGCGGGCTGGGCACCGGCTGGCTTGCCTGGGCCATCATGACGCGGCCGGTGCGTGAGGGGATTTCGCGCTTCCACTGGGACAACAGCTATTCGGGCGGGGGCGGCACCAATGTCGTCAACGTCACGCTGGTCGACTTCCGCGCGTTCGACACCTTGGGTGAGATCACCGTGCTGGGCATTGCGGGCCTTGCCATCTTCGCCCTGCTCGAACCCGCGGCGCACGGTGTTGCGGGGCGACGACTGCGCGAATGGCGGTCGGGGGATCGTTTCTCGCCCGAGCGTCACCCGATGATGTTCGTCATGGCAACCCGGCTGCTCCTGCCGCTGGCACTGCTGGTCGGCATCTACATCCTCCTGCGCGGGCATAATCAGCCGGGCGGCGGCTTCATCGCGGCGCTGATCTTCTCCATTGCGATCCTGCTGCAATATCTGGCGTCCGGCTTCGACTGGACCGATGTCCGGCGACGGATCGGCGAGCATCAGCTGATCGGGTTCGGCGTGCTGATCGCCGTGGCGACGGGGCTCGGCTCGCTGGTGTTCGGCGCGCCGTTCCTGACGAGCAGCTTCGGCTATGTCCATCTGCCGTTGATCGGCGAGTTCGAACTGGCGACGGCGATGCTGTTCGATCTGGGCGTCGCCTGCGTTGTCGTGGGCGCGGTGATGATGGCGCTGGAACAGCTCGCCCATGTCGCGCAGCGGGCGGCCAAGCATGATGGCGAGGACGCGGCATGAGCCTGGAGTTTCTGGTCGCGTCCGCCATAGGCGTACTGGTCGCTGGTGGCATCTACCTTTCCTTGCGCGGACGGACGTTTCAGGTCGTGCTGGGGCTGACCTTGCTGTCCTATGCGGTCAACCTGTTCCTGTTCGCGATCGGGCGGCTGATCGTTGATCGCCCGCCGCTCTATGCCAAGGGGGTGGCCGACCATGCCGATCCCCTGCCACAGGCGCTGGTCCTGACCGCGATCGTCATCACCTTCGGCATGACCGCGCTGACGGTCATCCTGTCGCTGCGCAGCTTCCTGGAGAGCGGATCGGATCAGGTCGACGGGCTGGCCGAACCGGAAATGGAGGGTGAGGCATGACGCTCGCCGACCATCTGCTCGTTGCCCCGGTTGTCCTGCCAGCCGTGACCGCGCCGGTCGCCATGATGCTGATGCGACGTCATCGCCCCCTTGCGCTGGCCGTGTCGCTGGGCGGGGGGATCGCGATGCTGGTCGCGAGCATCGCGCTGTTCGTGATGGCGCAGGACGATGCGATCCGCAGCTATGCATTGGGTGCATGGCCTGCGCCGTTCGGCATCGTCCTGATGCTCGACCGGCTGGCCGCGACGATGCTGATGCTGGCCGCCGTGCTGGGGATCGTCGTGCTGGCCCATGCCGTCGCCACCGGCGCGGACCAGCGGGGCTGGCATTTCCATCCGCTGTTCCATTTCCAGCTGATGGGACTGAACGGCGCGTTCCTGACCGGCGACCTGTTCAACCTGTTCGTCTTCTTCGAAGTGCTGCTGATCGCGTCCTATGGCTTGATGCTGCACGGGCAGGGCGCGCTGCGGCTGAAGGCGGGCGTGGCCTATGTCGTGGTCAATATCGTCGGGTCGGCGCTGTTCCTGATCGCGCTCGGGCTGCTCTACGGCCTGACGGGCACGCTCAACATGGCGGACCTGGCGGTGAAGGTCGCGGCACTGGGTGCGGGGGATCAGGGGCTGCTGCGCGTTGCCGGTCTGTTGTTGCTGACGGTGTTCGCGCTGAAGGCGGCGGTGGTGCCCATCCATCTGTGGTTGCCACGCACCTATGCCGCGACGATGCCGGTGGTCGCGGCGCTGTTCGCGATCATGACCAAGGTCGGCGTCTATGCGATGATCCGTACCGTGCCGCTGATCTTCGGGGCAAAGGCTGGTGCGGCGGCGTGGGTGCCCGCGCCCTATCTGCTCCCGGCGGCGCTGCTCGGGGCGATCCTTGGCTTTGTCGGGGTGTTGGTGGCGCGCGGTATGCGCGAACAGGCGGCGTTCGCGGTGCTGGGGTCGACCGGTACGCTGCTGATGGCGGTATCGTTCTGGCGGGAGGCGACATTGGCCGCCGCGCTCTATTATCAGATACAGGCGACGCTGGCCGGGGCGGCGCTGTTTCTTGTCGCCGATGTGACGATGCGGCGGCGGGGCCAATATGCCGATGCGATCGTCCCCAGCCCGCGCTTCGCCGGGCAGGATGGTGCGGGGCTGCTATACCTGATCGCGGCGATCGCAGCGGTCGGGCTGCCGCCATTGGCGGGTTTCGTCGGCAAGCTGCTGATCCTCGATGCCAGCTTTGCCCTGCCGGGTTGGCAAGCGGTCTGGACGACGATCCTCGTGACGACCCTGGTTGGCGTCATCGGCTTTTCGCGCGGCGGCTCGACCCTGTTCTGGAAGGAAGCCCCGCCAGCCACCGCCGCCATTGCAGGCGCAAGCCGGTCCCGCGCCGAGTTCGTGGCCCCGGTTGTTCTTCTCGCCCTGCTGGCGGGGCTGACCGTCACGGCCGGTTGGGTGACGGCGCAGACGCGTGCGACGGCGGCGCAGATCATGGCGCCCGAACGCTATGTCGCGGCGATGTTGGGGGCGACGCGATGAAGCGGCTGCTGCCCCATCCCGCGCTGTCGGCGATGCTGCTGATCGTCTGGCTGCTGATGGCGAACAGCATCACGGTGGGCGGCATCGTGCTGGGCGGTATCTTCGCGCTGATCCTGCCGAAATTCACCCAGCCATTCTGGCCCGACCGCCCCCGGATGCGCTTTGGTCGTGCTTTCCTGGCCTATCTGGCGATCGTGGTCTTCGACATCGTCGTCGCCAATTTCCAGGTCGCGTGGCTGATCCTGTTCCGGCGCAATCGCGATCTGCGCGCCCGCTGGTTGATCGTGCCCATCGAGCTGACCACGCCGGAGGCGATCACGATGCTGGCCGGCACGATCAGCCTGACGCCGGGCACCGTGTCATCCGATGTGTCGGCGGATGGCCGTTACCTGCTGGTCCACGCGCTCGATGTCGCCGATGACGCCGCGGAGGTGGCCCGGATCAAGACGCGCTACCAGGCGCGCCTGCAACGGATCTTCGTATGATCGCCCTTGCGCTCCACATCGCCGCAGGCTGCATCGCGCTCGCCCTGCTGCTGAACCTCTGGCGGCTGCTGCGCGGACCGGCGCTCGGCGACCGGATCGTCGCGCTCGACACGATGGTCATCAACGCCATCGCCCTGATCGTGCTGATCGGCATGATCGGCGGCAACGACACCTATTTCGAGGCTGCGCTGCTGCTGGCCATGGTCGGGTTCGTCAGCACCATCGCCTATTGCAAGTTCATCCTGCGCGGGGACATCGTGGAATGAGCGTCATCGCCGATATCGTCATCGTCGCCCTGCTGCTGCTGGGGGCGGGGTTCGCGCTGATCGGCAGTTGGGGGCTGGTCCGCCTGCCCACGACGATGGAGCGGCTGCACGGCCCGACCAAGGCGACCACCCTGGGGCTCGGCGCGCTGCTGATCGCTTCCGTGGTCTATTTCCAGACACGGCTCGGCATCTGGACCGCGCATGAATTGCTGATCTCGCTGTTCCTGTTCATCACCGCGCCGATCTCGGCCAACATGATCGCCAAGGTCCATCTGCATCGGGCGCGAACGGGCGCCGCCAACGAACCGGTCGGTATCGCCGGTCCGCCACCGCGGCCGGGTGGGGAGGACGACTGGGCAACGTTCGAGGCGCCCAAGCGGGAAACCCCCGCCTCGACCGCGAACAGCTGACGCTCGCCCCGTGGATATCAGCCGTCGGACACCGGATTACCATCTCTACCGCCGGAGCCGTACGCCGGTCTGGTTGGCGCTGTCGTGGCGCGCGCTGCTGGCACTGGCGCTGATCGGGGTCGCACTGGCCGTCCACTGGTTCGACCGTGAAGGGCTGCGTCAATCGTCGGGTGAGCCGGTCACCTTTGCGGATATTCTCTACTTCACCATGATCACGGTCACGACCGTCGGCTATGGCGATATCGTGCCGGTCACTCAGCAATCGCGGATGTTCGACACCTTTGTCGTCACCCCGATCCGGTTGTTCGTGTGGCTCATCTTCCTGGGGACCGCCTATGACTTTCTGCTCAAGCGCGTGTGGGGACGGTGGCGCATGTCGGTGATCCAGCGCCAGTTGCGCGACCATGTCGTGATCGCGGGCTTCGGCAACAGCGGATCGGAAGCGGCCAGCGAACTGATCCGCCGGGGCGCACACCCGGACACGATCGTCGTCATCGACGAAAGCCCCGCCGCCCTGCGCAACGCCGAAGCGCTCGACGTCGCCGTCATGGAAGGCAATGCCACGCGCGACGCGGCGTTACAGGCGGTTCGGGTCGGTACGGCCCGCGCGCTGATCGTGGCGGCGGGGCGCGACGACACCTCGATCCTGATCGTCCTGACGGCGCGTCGCATCGCACCTACATTGCCGATCAGCGTGGTGATCCGGTCGCTCGACAACGAAGCCATCGCCCGGCAGGCCGGCGCCGATACCGTCATCAACCCGGCGAGCTTTGCCGGACTGCTCCTCGCCGGGTCGACGCACGGCGTTCACCTGGCCGATTACATGGCCGATCTGGCGGCGACCGATGGCCGTGTCGCGCTGCGTGAGCGGTGCGTCACGGCGGAGGAGATCGGCATCCCGTTGCGCGCGATCACGACAGGGCTTGGCCATCGCATCTATCGCGGCGGAACGATGATCGGCTTCTGGGAACCGGAGGCGAGCCGTCTTGAAGCTGGCGACGTGATCCTCGAGGTCGCGCCCGCACCAGGGCAGGACACGGATGGCCCGGCATGATCGACTGGATGGCGGCCATCGACGCGCATCGTGCGGTGCTGGGGCTGCTATTCGTCGTCGCCCTGTTCGTCGCCTTCGCGCTCGAACGCTTTCCGCCTGTCACGATTGCGGTGGCGGGGGCCGCGCTGATGATCGCGCTGGGTTGGCTGACGCCGCCCCTCGTCACCGCCGCCTTCGCCAATTCGGCACCGATCACCATCGCGGCGTTCTTCATCCTGTCGGGCGCGTTGGTGCGGACCGGCACGATCGAAGCTCTCGCCAGCGTCATCGTTCGGCGAGCGGGCCACGCGCCCCGGCGAACCGTGGCCGAAATGCTGACCGGTGCGGCCATCGCGCCAGCCTTCATCAACAATACGCCGGTCGTCATGGTGCTGATCCCGCTGGTCCGGCGGCTGGCCCGGACCGTCGGCATTCCGGCGACCCGGCTGCTGATCCCGCTTTCGTACCTCTCGATCCTGGGTGGCACGCTGACCCTGGTCGGGACCTCGACCAACCTGCTGGTCGACGGCGTGGCGCGCGCGAACGGGCAGCCGGGATTCGGCATTTTCGAGATAACCACCGTTGGACTGGTGACCATGGCGGCGGGTGTGGCGACGATGCTGATCCTCGGTCCCCGGTTGCTGCCCGCCCGACCCGACAATGCCATCGCCGACCGGCACCAGCTCCCCTATCTCACCGAGATCGCGCTGCTGCCGGACGCACCATCCCAAAGTCTGCGCATGGCCGACCTGTCGTTCCTGCGGCGTGACGCGGTACGCCTGATCGCCGTCCGGCGCGGATCGCGGGTCGATCGCAACCCCGACCCGGACATGGTGCTGCTGCCCAGCGACCGGTTGATCGTCAGCGCGACGGCCGACGAACTCGACGATCTGGCGCGAAGCGAAATCTTTATGGTCGGTCTTCAGAATGTGGGGCGTCCCATCCGCCTGTCCGACGGAGCGCGTTCCGAGGATGTGCAACTCATCGGCCTGACGATCGGCCCGACGCATCCGGCGCTGGGCCGCGAGTTGCGCGATATTCCCTTTCTGTCCAACCTGCCGGCACGCGTTCTGGGGATCGGTCGGGCGCGGCATCTGCCAGGCCCCGACCTTGCCAGCGTCAGGCTGCGGGCGGCCGACAGCCTGCTGGTCGCGGCCGATGCTACCGCCATGGCCGAATTGCGCGCCAACACCAATCTGATCGCGGAGGATACCAGCCATATTCGCCGCTTCCGTCGGCAGCGCGCACCCATTGCGATCGGCGTGCTGGTCGGCGTGATCGGGCTGGCTGCGCTCGGCATCCTGCCTACCGCGCTGCTGGGCATGATCGGCGTCGGTATCGTCCTCGTGACCCGGTGCGTCGATGCCGAAGAGGCATGGCGATCGATCGACGGCAGTGTGTTGGTCCTCATCTTTGCGATGCTCGGCATCGGCAGCGCGCTGGAGGCGATCGGGACCGTCGATCTGATCGTCGGTGCCATCTCTCCATGGCTGGCGACCCTGTCGCCACTCGGGGTGATCCTCGTCCTGTATTTCCTGACCTCCGCCCTGACCGAAACCGTCACGAACAACGCGGTTGCCGTCATCATGACGCCGGTCGCCATCGGGCTGGCGCAGGCGACCGGGCAAGATCCCCGCGCGCTCATCATCGCCGTGATGTTTGCGGCGTCGGCCAGTTTCGCGACGCCCGTCGGGTATCAGACGAATATGATGGTCTATGCAGCAGCCGATTATCGCTTTTCCGATTTTGTCAGGATCGGATTGCCGATGAATGTCTTTGTTGGTCTGTCCACCTGTTTGGCTATCAATTGTCTTGTATGACTTCGGTGCGTTCGAGCTCGCTTTGCAAGATGCTTTATCGATAAGGATAGGCTGTCTGTTACACCATCATGGTTTATTAGAGACAATTGCCGTCGCTGAGCCGCGTAAGGGGCGTGTGGTAACAGCTTGAGTAAAAGAAAAAATGATAGTGCGTCCGGGAATGTATTTTATCAATAAATTATAAAATTCTTTCTTATTCGATAGCGAAACGGTGCTCAGGGATAACGTGGGGTAAATATAAGGATCGACCAAGTGCAGCGGCGCCGCCATGATGATCATTCAATTCGCGACTTTTTCGTTCGCCAAGTTCGGCAAGCTGATCATCGAACAGCTAAGGGGCGGAGACCCGGTGCTGCAAAAAGCCTATGTCCGGTTGGTGATCGACACCGTCCGCGTGGATAACCATGCTATCGGCATCCAATGCAGCAAAGCGGCGCTAGAAAGCGCCGTCGTGTGGGACAGCGATGCCGCCATATCCATGGTGCCCGGTTTTGACCGGGAGTGGTGCCGCTTACAGGTATCTAACTATTCCACCGCTACCAATCGTCATCGACCGCTACGTCTCTTACGATGAGAACAAATAACGGCCATTTGTTCCGTACTTGTTCGTAGACCTTCGCTATAAGCCACGATATAGTGAGGGAACGGGTGAGGGAGGATCATGGGAAAACTGACAGCCCTGTCAGTCAAGAACGCCAAGCCAGGACGCCATGCTGACGGTGATGGCCTGTACCTGCTCGTCAAGCCAACTGGCGGTAAGTCCTGGCTGCTGCGCGTACAGGTCGATGGGCAGCGGCGGGATATTGGTCTTGGCTCGGTCGACACGTCCAGTCGCGTCGGATCAGATCGTGGCGCCCCTCCTCCGATCGTTATCCCGATCCTGCATAAGAAGGTCCTGACGCTTGGTGAGGCGCGGGAGAAGGCTGGCTTGTTGCGCACGGCCGCAAAGTCCGGGTTGGACCCCATCGCTGAGCGCGACCGCGAACGGCGCAAGGTCCCAACCTTCGCGGAAGCTGCGAAGGCGACGCATGAGGCGCTGAAGAGCGGCTGGTCAGATAAGACGGCGACCGTGTTCCTCGCCTCACTCACCAACCATGCCTATCCCTCGTTAGCCGGCATGCGCGTAGATCAGATTGATGCCGAACATATCCGTGACGCGGTGGCGCCCATCTGGACCGCCAAGCCGGACATGGCGCGGAAGGTGCGTTTCCGTATCAGCAAGGTGCTGGACTTCGCCAAGTCGAAGGGGTGGCGAAAGAGTGAGGCGCCGCGCAAGTCGGTGACCGTCGGCCTGGCCAAGCAGGCGCAGGGCGGGAATTATGCCGCTATGCCATATGACCAGGTGCCAGCCGTCGTGGCGCAGCTAAACGCAGGGGCGCCGACTAAGGGGCGTCAGGCGTTATTGCTGACGATCCTGACGGCCGCTCGCTCGGGTGAGGTTCGGTCGGCACGGCGAAAGCACTTCGATCTGGACAAGGCGGAGTGGCATCGACCGCCCGAGGTGATGAAGGCCAGGACCGCACATACCGTCACGCTGAGCAAGCCAGCGGTCGCGCTGCTGAAGCAGATCTTCGAGGACGGTGGGCACAAGCCCGACGACCTCGTCTTCCCCAACCGTAAAGGTGAGCAGCTTTCCGATATGACGTTGAGTAAGGCCCTGCGGGACGCAGGGCACGCCTATACCGTGCACGGGTTCCGCAGCTCGTTCCGGGACTGGGCAGCCGAGAAGATGCCCGAGGTGCCCGATGCAGTTGCCGAAGCTGCGCTTGCCCACGTCGTGCCGGACAAGGTGATCCGCGCGTACAAGCGCGCCAAGTTCCTCGACATGCGACGGGAGCTGCTGGAAGCGTGGGGTGGATTCACCAGTAGGGTTGAAGCGGTATGATGCACGATGAAGATTTTGCCGAATGGGAAAGAGAGGCAGCTGAAGATGCTGCAGAAGCGGCACGCATTGATGCTGCGGAACGTGTCCAAGAGGCTCATCTCCTTTTGGGAGAATGGATCGATGCGGGTGATGCGCTGACACTTTTGATCAGCCGAGGCAGCAGCGCCACGTCAGCGGCCTTATCATTATTCAACTGGCTCCTGCACAATGATGGGCAGCGGCCTCTGCTTCGGGCGCGGGCAACTCAAATTCGCCGGGTATTTCCACGAGAGAAGGATCCGCTTTCGATCTGGAATGATCGTGCTGTCTTCTCCTTCGATTGGGCTTCAGAGGTGCACAGCATCGATTGGGGCGGCGGTACTTTCGTGTTTGTTGAGCCTGCTGAGGATGATCAGCATCCTGCTTACACAACGACGCTTACTGGCGTTCGCTTTTCTTTGGACGATCTAAATCGACTTGTAACGGGCAAGGGTCCCTGCCTGACCGTCGATCCCCGCCCATTCGACCTCCTGCATTTCAAGCAGATGCTGAGACAGCTGAACGGTCAAAATGTATCGGTCATCAAAGATATAAAAAGCGATTTTGGGAATGAGTCTTCGCTAGAGGTTCAGGAAAATCGCAAGCCCGGCAGACCGAAGGGGGTAGGATATGCCGAGAAAGATGTCCCGTTATTCAGCGAGATGCATGTTCTGATTAAGAAAGGAATGCATCTTACAACCGCGGCAAAGCAGGTGGAAAGAAAGTTTCACCCTACGTCTCCAATTTCTCATTGGGAAAGGCTTCGTAAGTCGTATCCAAATTGGGCGTCATCTGTGGATGATTGATGGTCATAGTCTGGGAGGTAAATAATGAATTATTTCCCATCCATATTACGCCATCTTATCAAGGCGACGACTAAACAAATATATGAATAATTACGAACGGTCACGAACAAGGAGGACCGTTTGTGGAACAGATGACTGTCACGATCCGGGGAGCGCGAGCTGCGCTCGGCTTGGGTCAGACCAAGATTTACCAGCTCATTTCGACGGGCCAGCTGGAAACCGTGAAGGTTGGCCGGCGTACGCTCATCAAGACGAAGAGCATCCGCGCTCTCGTCGAGGCGGCGTGATCTACCATGCCAGCAGCAACGGTTCGGGTGCCGAAGCCCGGTAACGAAGAAGGCCGCCCTGTGGCGGGGCGGCCCTCGAATTTCGTCAACAGCAACGACAACATCTATACGCTGGATCAATATCGCGTTCAACGCCTGATCGCGGTCGCCGGCATCTCGCGTGCGGCAGCGGCCGTCAATGCTCCCTTCATTTACGGGGGTGCGGCATGTTGAACGCTGAAGAAGCGATGGCGGACCTGCTCGAGCGAGTTGAGCGCCTGGCCAAGACGATGCCCGCCGAGCTCGAATACGGCTTCTGGGGCGACATCGTCGAGCCCGTCGCCGAGATGATCGTGCGCAACTGCTTGGTGCTCAGCCCCGCGGAGCAGCTGCTGCTCCTGGCCATTGCCGCCAAGGCATCCAGGTGCGCCGATCAGGAGCGGGAAGCGCTCGATGAAGCGGCGGCGGTGATCCACCGGGCGGGGGGCGTGGCATGACCGTCGCTATCCTCCCCAACGTCATCGTCCGCGCGCTCGTGATCGAACAGCTCAACGCCGAGCAGTGGCACGTCGTAGTTCAGGGCGCGGAGGTTCCGCGTGGCTCCTTGGAGTCGCGCGGGACGGGCGCCTCGTCCTTCGCAGCGGCGGCCGGCGATGCCGTGGAGCTCGCCGAGCTGACCGGCTTGCCCGTGCTCGTTGCAGGCTATCAGGAGGCTGTCCGTCCGCTCAACGCCTTCCCGTCGGAAAAAGGGTTCTGGCGCCAGCGGTACCGCCGCCGGTCATCGCTCGATCACATCCTCTACGGATCGATCGGGGGTGAGGCATGACCGCGGTGCACAAGCTCCAGCCGGGGCTCCAGCGTGCGGTCGTGCTGCGGCAGGTCAATGCCCGCCAGTGGCGCGTCGAGGGCTATGAGCGCCATGCCGGCGGCTGGCGTTATACGTGGCTGCTGTGTCCGACGACGACGAAGGTGCGTGCCCAGGCGGCGGCGCTGACGATCTCGCAGGACATGGGGCTGCCGATGGCAGAACAGCCGCTGTGGGAGCAGATCCGCTTCGTCACTGGCACGCTGGGCAGGTCCGCATGGAGGGCCCGAGCATGACCCGCCCCAATGAGGAAATCACCCGCTTGATCGCGGATGTGCGCAACCGCTGTTCCGTTTCTTCAATCGCGCGAGCCGCAGGCGTCAAGCTGAAGCCTACGTGGGAGGGGTGGTCGGCGCGCTGCCCGTTCCATGAGGACGGGACGCCCAGCTTCACGATCTTCGCCAACGACCGCCGCTTTCAATGTTTCGGATGCGGATGTGAAGCCCGCGGCGATGTCATCGACTTCGTGCGGCGGCTGCACAACGTCGGTCTGCGAGAGGCGATCGCGATCCTCAACGGCGAGGCGGCAGGCGGTCGGGTCTCGCAACCGAAGCCGAACGGCAAGCCCAAGGCCGATACCCAGGCGGCGGCGCTGCGGATCATCGAAGGATCCAAACCGATCGAGAGCACACCGGCGGAGGCCTATCTGCGCTACCGTGCCATAACGATGCCGCTGCCCTCGTGCCTGCGGTTCGCGATGCTGGTGCCGCCGAGGAACAGCGGCGTCCTAGAAGCGAACGGTCCGGCACCGATGCCAGCACTGATCGCTATCATCAGCGGGAAAGACGGCAAGCCGGTTGGCATCCAGCGCATCTACCTCACCAGTGACGGCCGTAAGGCTGCCAGCCGCGACGGCAAGGTGAAGTTCTCTCTCGGTTTGGTGGCGGGCGGCGCGGTTCGTCTCTCCGCCTTGTGCGGCGACGACGTGGTCATCTCCGGCAGCGTGGAGGACGGTCTGTCCCTCATCCAGATGGGGGCGCCCGCCGTATGGGCCGCGCCGGGAGAAAGCATGCTTCACCGTATGTGGCTGCCCGACGAGGCCCGATCCGTCGTGATCGGAGGTGACGCCGATGCGGAAGGGCGCCGCGCGGCAGACAGGGCGGCAGCGGCTTTCACCGTGGCAGGGCGTGGGGTGTGGATCATCTATCCGACCGCGCCCTGCAAGGACTTCAATGAGGAACTCCAGGAGTCGGCAGAATGACCGCTTCATCATTCGCGAAGCGCGTTGCCGCTGCGAAAATCCACGCTTCGCCCACCCTGATGCCGTCCAGCACCGTGGCGGGCACGATCAGGCCGACGATCGCGATCGCTGCGGGTGATATGCACAATGTCGCAACCAAGGGCGAACGGGCGCTGATCATGGCCAGTGCCCCCTTCTATGTTCGCGGCGGGTCCATCGTGCGGCCCATCCTCGACGAGGTGAAGGATGCCCGCGGCCTGGCCCTGAGCCTCGCCCGGCTTGTCGAGGTGCAGGACGGTGCCATGTTGGACCATCTCGGCCGTGCGGCGGCGTGGGAAAAATTCGACGGCCGCAAGCAGGCGTTTGTCCCCACCGATCCGCCTGCCGCCGTCGCGACGACGATCCTGTCCCGTGATGGCGAATGGACGTTCCCGCGCCTGGCAGGCGTGATCACCACACCCACGCTGCGGCCTGATGGCAGCATCCTGAGCGCGGCCGGTTATGACGAGGCAACACAGCTGGTGTTGCTCAACCCGCCTGCGCTTCCCACCATGCCTGACAAGCCGTCGCGTGAGGATGCGGTTCAGGCGCTCGGCACCTTATCCGCCTTGCTGACTGAATTTCCCTTCGTGGATGAGGCCAGTCGGTCGGTCGCGTTGTCGGCACTCATCACGCCTGTCGTGCGCGGTGCGATGGCGGTGTCCCCGATGCATGCGGTGACCGCTACCGCACCGGGGTCGGGCAAGAGCTACATCGTCGACATCGCATCGGCAATCAGCACCGGCGAACGGGCACCCGTCATGTCGGCGGGTCGGACCGAGGAGGAAACCGAGAAGCGGCTGACCTCCGCAATCCTTGCCGGGCAGGCCCTGGTCCCGATCGACAACGTCAACGGCGAACTCGGCGGCGACTTCCTCTGTCAGCTCGTCGAGCGGCCGATGGTCAACGTCCGCCCCCTTGGGACGTCGAAGCTGGTCAAGGTGCCCAGCCGTGCCTGCTGCTTCGCCACCGGCAACAACATCCAATTGGTGGGCGACATGACCCGCCGCGTGGTCCTTTGTTCGCTCGACCCCGACATGGAACGGCCGGAGACGCGGCAGTTTTCGGGCAACCCGTTCGCTGCGGTCATGGAGTACCGTGGCAAGTACATCGGGGCCGCGCTCACCATCGTGCGGGCTTATGTCGTAGCTGGCTGCCCCAATGATCTGCCCGCGCTGGCGTCGTTCGAAGACTGGTCACGGCTGGTCCGCTCCGCATTGGTTTGGCTCGGCTGTGTTGACCCCCTGCAGACCATGGAGAAGGCCCGCGCCGAAGATCCGGTCACCAGTGCGCTCAGCGCCTTGTTCAGCGCTTGGTACCAGGCGACCGGATCAAAAATCCACACCACGGCCAGCATCAAGGGCCTGACGCAGCAAATGGACCCGTTCCAGAACCTCCTGCACCACGACCTGCGACAGGCGCTGAACGACGTGGCGGACGACGGCCGTGGCAATATCGATACCCGCCGACTCGGTCGATACCTTGGCAGCTATGCCGGCAGGGTCGTTGCAGGCTTCAAACTGGTGGCAAGCCAGGACCCGCACGCCAAACAACGGGCATGGCAAGTGGTGAAGGCCGGATAAGTTCTGCGGGTAGTCGCGGGTAGTTGCGGGTATTGTCCCAGCCCTCGCGTAGAAACTGTCAGGTGTGACACTTCTTATAGGGGTGCTGAAAAGTTACCCGCGACTACCCGCCACTACCCGCAGGCAAAAGACAGAAGGGTGTAGCGATGACTATAGACAGAAACGATGACGCCGAGCCTGTAGGCCAGGAGAACGGAGAGGGGCGGACACCGACCAAAGCCGAAGACCAGGCCATGCTGAACGCCATGGTCCGACACCGTGACCGCGAAGTGCGGCCGTCAGTCGCTGTCGGTGACCGCAACGGCCACACGGAAATTGCATGTCCTCACAACGACTATGTCGGTCACGGCATCCAGATCGCAGATACGTTCGGCACCCGCAGCGGCGACTTTTCGCACGCCTGTATAAACTGGCTCGCGAACGCAGCTCGGGATCGAAACGAGCCGCTATCACAGGAGGCGATCAACGCTGCACTGGCTGTCGTTGCGGCCGCTCAGCCCGCAAACGAGATGGAAGCCCTGCTGGCGGTCCAAATGTACGCCACGCACGACCTGTCCATGGAGATGATGCGCCGTGCCAAGAAGGCGAGCGATCTACGATCCATGGCGGAGTTCGGGACGCTGGCAACGAAGCTGAGCCGTACGATGGCTGCGCAGATTGAGGCGCTCGGCAAGCTGCGTCGCGGAGGCGAACAGACGGTCAGGGTCGAGCACGTTCACGTCTATCATGGCGGCCAGGCGGTCGTCGGTGTCGTCAATCATGGTGGAGGGGCAGGTGGAAAACGAGCCGAACAATCATACGGACCCGGTGCTGCGGCTGCGATCGGCCCCGCGCTGCTTGGCCAAGACCCGGCGGGGAACGGAATGCCAATGTCCTGCGATGCGAGGCAAGCGGCGGTGCCGCATCCACGGCGGCGCCAATCCAGGCGCCCCAAAGCGCAACCGTAACGCATGGAAGCACGGGCTGCGGTCTGGCGAGCACCAGGCGTTGAGGAGACTTGTGCGGCTCCTTGCCTAAAGCGATAGCTCTGCCCCGCTCGTCCATTGGAGAGCATTACGTCCGTTGACCGCCGTTGGCGTCGAACGGCAGTCGAGATCGCGCCGGCTCGGATCTGGCGCGGTCTCGTCTCTTATCCGCCTTCCTCTCCGGCCTCGGCGTCATCACCGGAAGAGGATTGCTGCTCTTCAGCATAGGATCGGCATCCTTCCTCAAAGCTCCAAGACTTGCCACCGCAGTCGTCCGGGGAAGTGATGCCGCGTTGCTCCGCCCATTCCCGGCCAGCATCATGACCGCTGCAATCCTCCGTGCACTCGTCCCCGCCGGAATAAAGGCCGGTCGCAATCTGGTCCCGACGCTGATCGTACTGTGGATACGTCTCACCGCCTCGCTCTTCGTCGTCATCTCCAATTTGAGCAGCGGCGCCGCCCGCACTCTCGCCGTCAATCTCGGCAGACTGTGCAGAGATTGCCTGTCGCGATGCCGGCGTGTCGTCAGTTTGGAATGACCGATGGCTGCAATAAGCCAGCGCCATGCAGATTACGATTACGGTCCCGCAGCCGGCGCCGCCGCCTGATCTTCTAGGTGTCATTGCAACGTCTTGTCGCACCGGTCCTTTATGAAAGACTAAGCGTCACATTATCCCGGCTGCCTAGACGAAGTCTTTGTCCAACGCGCTGGCCTCTCCCGCCCCGCCATTCTCCCGCGCGGTGCAACAACCCATGGGCTTCAGCGCGCATGACGGTCCGACGAACGGTGCTTCGATCGTGGAAGCGCAATGCCTCGGCTATTGTCGAATAGCTCGGCATGGTGCCGGTCTCATCGAATGTCGTCTGACAGTAATCCACCAGCTCGCGATAGCGGGGGACGGCGCGTTTCCTCAGCTTCGGCATCCGCCAGGGTTACGGGTGCCGCCTCGCTGCGGAATAGTGGGTGAAAAGGCTGACGCCCACTATTTCATGGGCGACCTAGCGCCATAGTCGAAAGCATCAATCGGGCCTGATGGCCTCCATCACACATTGGATGATGCCGATGACCGATCACGCAACGCTTGGGTGCCCCGCTCCTCTTCAAATTGACGGCAAGGCCTTCTTCAGCAGCCAGCGCCAAGTCGATCAGTTTCTGGCACTAAACACGCATTCGACATCATGGCGTCCAGCCGGGGCAAAGCTCGCGGGCTTAGTCGATGCGATGTCTGCCGGAATGGCTGCCGATTGCCCGCAACGATCGGATTTGTCGCGTACGACTAGGGCCATTGCTGCGCTGCATTCTCTAGCTGAACATGCGCTTGCCTCCGGACTCGATGAGTCGGCGGTAAACTTCTACGCACGTGCATTTGCGCACCTTCGGGCGCTTGCAGCAGCAGGCTCGCAAACTGCTGACCGTCAGATCACGGAATGGTCGGGCGTATTGGAGGGCGAAGGCATCCTTCCCGATGTCATTGCCGCCGCCGATCGCATCGCCAACGACGAGGCGCACTGATGGTCCAGATCGACTGGAGCCTGCTTGGGCGCCCGACAGACATGGGCAGTGCTGCTTTGCAGGGGTATCAGCAGGGGCGGGCTTCCGCTGCCTCCAACGCGCTCGCTCGTGATCCGTACAACCGCGACGCACTCAACGCTCTGTATGAAGTTGACCCGGCCAGGGCCGCTACGATGGAGAAGGCGGGGCAAGATCGCCTGACGTTCCAAAACAAGCAGGACACGATCCGCCGTCAGAATGCTGCGCGTGGTATGATCCCCGACGTCCTCGCGGGCGTCGGTCTTGGCGATGCCGGGCGTCACGTGAACGCACTTGCCACACCGGGCAACGTGGCCCCCAGCGGTGAGGTAACTGTGACCGCGCCGGTCAAGCACAAGACGATCGCTGACGTGTATGCCCTGGATCCCGATCTGGCAGGAAGCCTGTCGACACAGATCGGATCGATGCAGGAAGCCCAGCGCAAGCAACTCCGCTTTGAGGCTGACACCCTTGCCGCCGCCGCGTTTGCTGCTCGCCAGGTTCCATATGCCAAGCGACGGGACATCATCGACCAGCACCGTGCAGCGCTCACCCAAGCAGGCTTCACGCAGGACGAGATCGACAATTTCGACCCATCCGACGAGGGGCTGGCTGGCGCGATCACCCAGTCACTGGGCGTCAAGGACGCCCTTTCCCAGCAGCTTGCCGAAAAGCGGTTCGATTGGCAGCGCGAAGACGATCGCGTCGACAATGCTCGTGCCGCCCGGTCGGAAGGTCGGCAGGAATATTACCGCGCCCGCTCTGACCGGCGCGCACAGACCCGCTTCAACGAACGCGCCTTGGACCGTGCCGCGCTTGCCGGCGTCCGCACCGACACCTCCGATCTGGATTATTGAGTATGCCGCAGCAGCAGCCCGTCACCAATCCCCGCATCGTCAAGCTGATGGAGCTCGAGGCGGCCGGTCGGATCAAGCCCGAGCACCAGACAGAACTCGATACCTATCGCAACCGTGGACTTGCGCCCGCGTCCAAACAGCCGACCGTCGAGCAGGGCAAGGCGGGGACGTTCTACCACCGGGCGAGCGGAGCTGATGCCGATTATCAGGCGACCAATAATGGCGAGGGCGTGGCCCCGCGCGGAATGGCGCGCCAGTGGCTGCATGACTCGTTCCCGGATCTCGAGAATACCTGGTTTAACGACGCTGATCGGCAGAAGGCGGACGCGGCGCAGCGGGACTTCATTGCAGCGACACTGCGCTATGAGTCGGGTGCGGCGGTCCCCCCAAGCGAATTCAGCAACCAGTATCGCACTTTCTTCCCGATGCCGGGCGATGGCCCCGAGGTGATCGAACAGAAGCGGGCGCAGCGGCAACGCGCGATCGAGGGCCTGAAGGTCAGCGCCGGCCCGGCCGCGACCGCGCTTGATCGTCAGGGCAAGACATTCGAAGGCCTTAGCGCAGACAGCGTGACGGATTACGCCTTGGGTCTGCGCGACCGGAAGCCTGGGAAGCCTCAGCGCCGCGACGACGGATCAATTGCCGTCCAGATGCCGGATGGCACGTACAACACCTATCCCGATCAGGCGTCCTACGAACACGGCATGGCGGAAGACCAACTCGCGGCGGCGTTCGGTGGCGATCGACATAGCGACGGGTATCGGGCGGCGTACAAGGCACGGTTCGGTGAAGAACCCGGGATCGTTGTCGACGTCGAAGGTGCGAGCGGACCGAAAAAGATAGATGCCGGTGACGGTGCGTTCGGGTCCTTTTCGCGAGGCGTCGGTGACGCCGCGACGTTTGGTGGCCTCGACGAACTTGGCGGCGTCGCGGACACCCTCACAGGCAGCGGGGGCGACGGCAGTTTTCTCGACCGACTGGGCCGCAACATCGACCGTAATCGCGCGATCATGGCGGGTGACGAGCAGAACCATTCCACGGCTCGCATCGGCGGCCAGTTGCTCGGAGGCCTGGCCATTCCGTTTGGTGCCGGCGCTCGCACGCCTTCTGCCCTTGCCCGTGTGGGTGCGCTGAGCGGCGGCGCATATGGCTTCGGGTCGGGGGAGGGCGGTATCCTTGAGCGGACACCTAGTGCATTGGCAGGTGCTGGACTCGGTGCCGTTGGGGGCTATGCGTTCGGGAAAGCCGCCCCTTACGTTGGAGACGCGCTGGCCCGTATCCGTCCTGGTCCGACTTCTGCACGCATGGAAGCCCATGCATTGGCTGAAGCTGGTGCGCGCCAAGACGTACCCATGACCGCCGCCGATCTGCGGCCCGGCGCCCGTAACGCGTTGGCCTATCTGGAAGCATCGCCCGGCGGCGCAGGCCCGGTGCAGGACGCTTTGCGGATGGGGAACGAGGCGCTGGAGGACGCCGTGACGCGTGTCGGCGGCGGTAACGCACAGACGCCTGAGAGCATGGGGCTTACGATACAAAATGCGGGCGCGCGCATGATCGACCGCACGCGGCAGATCAAGAACCACCTGTACGCTGATGCGGAACGTATGGCCCCAACAACCACCGTGCGATCGCAATCGGCGCTGGATGCCATCGACCGCAATATTGCTGAGCTGTCGGAAACCCCCAACGCCAACCGCGGGCTGCTCAGCCTGTTGCAGGACATGCGCAACGATCTGGTGGTGCAGAACAGCACTAATGGGCGATACACGCCGCGTCCTCTGTCCATCGCAGCCATCCGTAGCATGCGGACCGCGATGCGCGGTGAGATCGGCTCACGCAACCTGACGATGACCGATGCCGAGCGTCGTGTAAGCCAGATCATCGATGCGGCGTCCTCGGACATCACCGACGCACTGAATCGTACGGACCCGCGTGCCGCCGCCGCGTATCGTCGTGCCGACCGCTATTATGCGCAGCGACAGCAGTACATTCAGGACGTTGTTCAGCACTACACTGGCCCGCGCGATCGGCCTTATTCGGGCGAGCAGGCCTATCAGCGTGTCATGTCCTTGGCCGGCGAGCGTGGTGACCGTGAGCGGCTTGCAGGCGTCATGCGGGGCCTTAGCCCGGACGAACGCGCGGATGTGGCTTCGACGGTTGCGGCGAGCCTTGGCCGGCGCACAGTCGACGACGACTTTTCCCCGTCCCGCTTCGTGACCCAGGCACAGAAGATGCCGGCGGCGGCGCGTGAAGCGGTGTTCGGGCGGGAAGGGGCCGAGGCGATCAATGACCTGATCCATATCGCGACGGCCAAGCGGGACACAGCGAACAGCTTGAATCGATCGCGGTCTGGCCAAGTGGCGAACTATGACCGCTTTCTGAGCGGAGCATTCGGCGTTCTGGGTGCCGGCGGCGGCTATGCGGCCGGTGGCGTTGGCGGCGCTGCTGCGGGTACGGTGGCAGCAGCAGGCGTGAAATTTGCGGGCCTAAATTTGACGGCACGCCTGCTGACCAATCCCCGTTTCGTCGAATGGCTTGGCCGTGCTCCCAATCAGACCACGCCGGCGCAGATTACTGCGCATGTCCGCCGCCTGGGCAATATTGCAGCTCGAAACCCCACTATCCGGGGGGAGCTATCCCAAATCCAGCAGCTTCTAGTCGCTGACGTTGGTCGTGCACGCGCCGAGGACGGCAACGACGGCCGCCAAGAGCCATAGGCCAATCCACCGCCATCGTTTGGTCGGCGTGAACCTATACACGGCGGCGCCAACAGCGATGATCGGCCAGATCTGCACCGGATAGATATAGTGGTCGTTGAAACGTCTGACAGGTCTGCTCGACGTTCAGCGCCCGCGTGGCCGGATGCGGTCCAAAAGCGCCAACTGATTATCGAGGTCCGCATCCTCCACCGCGTCGTCCACACATTTGACCTGAGCCCGCACAGCGTCACGCGCCTGGATCAGACGGGCCGTTTCCAGATCGTCAACCATGGCCATAAGCGTGTCGGCATGCGCCCGAACCTTCAGCACTGACGCCCATGCCCGTTGTGCCTCTGCCCTGATCCGATCGACTTCAGCCAGCGCGGCGGCGGCTTTCTCGTGCGACGCGGCCAGGTGCGCTGACCGCTTGGTCAAATCCGCCTCTTTCGACGTCAGTACCCGCCTCGTAACTTCTTGGCGGAGCATGGCTGTCCGAACCTTGCCCTGCTCGATCTTCAACAGGCGCTGGCTCTCCTCCAGTTCAAGCCGATCGCGCTTCAGCCGGCCGAACTCGTCCGCCCACTGTGCAGCTCGGGCCTGCTCGGCTTTCTCCGCCTCGACTTTGGCCTTCACGGCGTCCGCCTCTGCCGCCGCCGCCCGTTTGCACTGCTCGTCCATCTCAGCGGCCTTTTCCGCGAACGGGCGGTATTTCCGCCCACTGCCTGACACGCCGCGTTGCAATCCCAGGGCCTTCATCTCGGTCGCGTATTCGTCGTGGGCACGCTGAAACTCGCCAGGACCGGTAATCTCGCGCCCATTCAGCGCCCAGCGCTCGCCATCGTCCGGGCGTCGCCCGAACACCTTTTTAAGAGCCCGACTCATAATTCGAGTTTTGCGATACGGCGTGTCATGCGCCTGATGGAAGCGATGATGAGCCAGGCTTCGGCGGAGGCGACGGACGCCTCCCAATCTTTGGCGAGACGCCGACATCGGTT
>NZ_MQUI01000041.1:0-35019 GCF_001970915.1 Sphingomonas sp. Sph1(2015) | reverse complement strand
CTCTATTGCCTGGTGGCCATAGCGTCGGTGTCCCACCCGATCCCATCCCGAACTCGGCCGTGAAACCCGACTGCGCCAATGGTACTACTGCTCAAGCAGTGGAAGAGTAGGGCGTCGCCAGGCATTACAGTCCGCGTATACACAAAAAACCCATTCACAACCTCACACCCCCGCGGGGTGGAGCAGCCCGGTAGCTCGTCAGGCTCATAACCTGAAGGCCGCAGGTTCAAATCCTGCCCCCGCAACCATCGCCTTAGAACCCGACAACGCCGCCCCCAAGGGCGGCGTCGTCGTTTGTGGCATATGCCGCCAGCGACGCCACGCTGGCCACGACCTCCGCGGCCGGACCGCGGTTACTGACCGTCCCCCGGCAACGAGGTCGAGCGCAACAGCAGTTTTTTTGGGCCTGCGGCCCGGGACACGGTCTCGCGCAGGATCTCGGCTTCCATCATGGTCTTCTTGCCGAGCAGGCGCTGCAACTCGCTCACCTGCGCCTGCAACGCCCAGTATTCGGACGCAGGCACCACCTCTTCCCTCGGGCGGCTTCTTGCGTTTCTGCGCCTGGCAGGCTGGGCGGGTAATCCAGCAGCCAGTTCCCCACTTCCGTACGCCTGTCGCCAATGATCAACGAAAGTCGGATGGGCACCAGGCAGCAGATACCCAAAACTCATATCCTGGCGGCGCTCTATCGAATCATACCACCGGCTTGCCATGACATTCGCCTTTCAAGCGTCATGGCGAGGACGATGAACGTGCTGCGGCCCCCAATCGGACAGCCATCCCCCTGATGGGGTAAGCGGCCAGGGATGTCTCCCTGGCCGCCTTGTCGTCAGAACTTGAAGCCCAGTCGGGCATAGCCGAACTGGCCCGGCAGGTCATAGGTGGTCGGATCGAACCCGCCGCAGCTTAGGCAGTCGGGCGCACGCTGGCCCAGGATGTTGTTGACACCCATGGTCAGGGTCAGCCGCTGCGCCAGCCAGGGCATGGTCCAGCCGATCTGCGCGTCGAGATACAGGATCGGCTTCATCTCGCGATTGTCATAGGCGGGCTCGATGACCTTGCCGATGTAACGCCCGGTCAGCGAGGCAAGGAAGGTCTCGCTCGACCAGTCGATCGTCGCCACGCTCTTGAAGCGCGGATAGGCCTGGTCGCCGCGCTCCGTGCCCTGCCGCTCCAGCTTCTCGCTGCCCGTCGCAGTGGGCAGGGTGGTCGAATATTCGAACAGGAAGTTGCTCGCCCAGTTCAGGCCGAAGCTGCCCGCCCCGACGCGCGGGCTACGGTAAAGCAGGGTGACGTCGATCCCCTCGCTCTTCAGCGAGGCGATATTCTGGAGCAGGCCGCGAATCTGTGTGATCTGGCCGCTGCCGGTCGCGGAGCGGGTGATCGCGCCGCAGCTGACCGCGTCCCGCTGGTTGACGCAATTGGCGAGCAGCACGTCGGCGCCGACCGACGCGATCGCGTCGTCGACCCGGATGGTATAGTAATCCGCCTCCAGGCTCAGCTGGCTGGCGATACCGGCCTCGCGCGCCCAGCTCGGGCTGTAGACGCCGCCCAGCACCCAGCTTTCCGACCGTTCGGGCTTCAGCGCGCGATTGCCGCCGGTCAGGATCGGCAGCTGAAGGCCGTTCTGCACGTAATTGACCGGCACGCCCAGCGCGACGCAGTTCTGCCGCACCGTGCTGTTGGCGGGCAGGCTGGCCAGGCCCGAGCAGGGATCGATGACGTTGCCGTCGAAGCGCGACGGCGTGCCGAACAGCTCGCCAATGCTGGGCGCGCGGAACCCTTGCGCCCAGGTGCCGCGCAAACGCAGATTCTCGAACGGCTTCCAGCTGAGCCCGCCCTTCATCACCGTGCGGTTGCCGCTGGTCGAATAATCCGAATAGCGCGCCGCGAACGACCCTTCGAGCAGGCGGAAGAAGGGCACGTCCTTCAGCACCGGGATGCTGAGTTCGCCGTAGACTTCGTGGACGTCGAAGGCCCCCGCCGTCGGCTGGGCCGGGATGTCCGAGCCCAGGCCCGCCGCAACGATGGGGTCAGGGTTGAACGAGCCGGTCTGGCGACGGAACTCGTAGCCCGTCGCCAGCCCCAGCGGCCCGGCGGGAAGCTGGAGCAGCGTGCCGGTCAGGTTGAGGGTCGCGTCGGTCATCGTCTGTTCGGACCGGTCGCGCTGGGTGAAGGTGACATAGTTGATCATTGCCGGGGTGATCGAGCCCGCCCCGCCGAAGATGTTGAACGGCACGCATGCGCCGGTACAGTTCGCCACAGGTCCCAGCGCCTGCGCCAGATTGGCGGCGTTGACGTTACCATGCGCCACCTGCTTGGCCTGGTTCTCGGCATAGATCAGGTTGGCGTCCCAGTACCAGGTGCCTGCACCGATCGGAATCTGGCCGTCCAGCGTGCTCGACATGTACATGGTGTCGACCCGCTGGCTGTAATGGCGCGGGCCGTTCTCGACGAAGCGACGGCCGATAAAGGCATAGTTGGCGGGCGTGCCGTTGTTGCCCGCGCTGAGCGTCACGCCGAACGGGTTGAACGGATTGGTCCGGTCGATCGAGATGGTGTCGAGCAGATTGCCGTTGCCCGCGTCCGGCCCGACGAACAGCGGCAGCGGCGCGGCCTGGTTGTCCGAGGTGCGGCGATTGTAGATCAGTCGGGTGCTGAGCCGGACATTGTCCGCCAGCTGGCCGGTGAAGTTGACGAACGCGCCGACCCGTTCCTGCGGGGTCAGCAGATAGTTGAAGGGGCGGAAGTTGAAGCGGTCGGCGACGGTGAAGGCCTTGAAATCGCTGTTCGCGCCGGTCGGGTTCAGCGGATCGAAGCGCGGCTGGGTCAGCGGATTGCTCTTCAGCGTCAGGTTCATCGACTCGCCCGTGACCGGGTTGTTGATGATGAACCGGCCATTGGGCGTGCCCGAACTGCACGTCGTGGTGCAGGCGGTCGCGCCGGGATCGGGGAAGGCGTAATAGGGCCGGTCGCCCGCGAAGACCGAACCCTGGTTGATATAATTCGCCCCGACCACCACCGAGACGCGGTCGTCGGCCGTCCGGTGGCCCCAGCTGAGCTGGTAATTCTGGGTCACGCCGTCGCCCTTGTCGTAACCGCCGAGCTGGGCGGTGGCGAGGAAGCCGTTCTGGCGTTTCTTGGTGATGATGTTGACGACGCCCGCGATCGCGTCCGAACCGTAGATGGTCGAAGCGCCGTCGCGCAGCACGTCGACGCGTTCGATCATGCTGTCGGGAATGGCGTTCAGGTCGACCGCGCCGGGAATGCCGCTCGCCGCGCTGCCGTTGATGAAGCGCAGGCCGTCGACCAGAACCAGGGTGCGGCGGCTACCCAGATAGCGCAGGTCGATCTCCGCCGAGCCGGCACCGACGCCGCCGCCATCGGGCGGATTGCCGTTGTTGCCGGAGCGGTTGAAGCGGGAATTGAGGCCGCCTGCGGCGCCCGGCAGGCGTTGCAGCACGTCGCCGATCGAAGACAGGCCCGTGCGGGCGATATCCGCGCTGTCGATCGCGGTGAGGGGGGCGCTCTGGTCGAGGGGGTTGCGGCGGATGCGTGAGCCGGTGACGACGATCGTGTTGTCGCCCGCCGTCATATCGTCGCCGGTGGCATTTTCCGCCACGCCCGCGCGCCGCCGCCCGTCGCCTGGGTCTGCGCCTGCGCATCGACCGCCAGGATCAGGGCACCGACAGCCGCACTTGCCAGCGCCCATTTGCGCAACCGGCTTGGTCCGTAAGCCATAATCTTTTCCCTCTTTTGGTTTTATTGACTCCCGTTCCTGCTGCAGATGTGAGGCGCCTCTTTTCGGGCTGCCTTCGATATTCAGATATATGGCCCGGTGATCCGGGATCGATGAAGCGCGTCTTGGTGAATCGGCAGCCGATCTTGTGCCGAAAGAATTCGCCGATCCTGCCGTTCGCCTCCACTAATGGCCCCCGGTATACAAAATATGATCCCACGGTCATGTCAAGCGCTGCCCATGGGGAGAGAGGTGGCCGTACCGCATGCCATCGGCCGGTTCACATATGTTGGCGGGTTGTCGCTGAAATTCGATCAATTGCGACGTTTTGCCTGTCGATCGGTTCAGCTTGGCGTAGGATAGCGTGATGTAAAGCGCCGTTCCCACGACGACATGCCGACGAACAGGGGCTATCATATCCGCATGACCAAAATGCCATTCTCCGTTTCCCGCCCCTCCATTGCCCGGCTGCTTGGTACGTTGGCGACCGGATCGATGATCGCGACGCCGCTGCTGGCGCAGGTCGCGCCGCCGCCGGTGATGGTCCCCACGACGCCGCCGCAGGCCCAGCCCCCCGCCGCGCAGCCACAGGTGGTGCCGCCTGCGACCGTGCAGCCGCTGCCGCAAGCGGCCCCCGCCGTGGCGATCCCCCCCTTGTCGGAGGCGCAGGCCCGCCAGCTCGCGACCCTGATCGCGCAGGGCGAGGTGGCGCAGGGGCTGCGTCAGGGGCCGCCGCGCGACCTGTCGACCCTGTCGCCCGCCGCTCTGACCCGCGTGGCGCTGGATTATGCCCATGCGGTGCATGTCGGGCGGCTGGATGCGGCGGACTTCACCAAGGACTGGGGCATCCGGCCGCAGCCTTACGACCCCGCGCCCGGCTTTGCGGAGGCGGTGCGCCATGACCGGCTGTCGGCCTGGATCGCCTCGCTGCCGCCGCCCTATGCGGGCTATGACGCGCTGGTGAAGGGGCTGGCCCGCTATCGCGCCATGGCGGCGGCGGGGGGCTGGTCGTCGCTCCCGGCGGCCACCATCAACTTCGGCGCAAGCGGGCCGCAGGTGCTGGCGTTGCGCAAGCGGCTGGCGATGGAGGACCCAGCGGTCAGCGCCACCGGCGAGCGGTTCGATGACGATCTGCTGGCGGCGGTGCGGCGGGCGCAGCGGCGTTATGGACTGAACCCGGTCGGCACCGTGGGCAGCCAGACCATCGCCGTGCTCAACGTTCCGGTGGCGCAGCGCATCCGCCAGATCATGGCGAATATGGAGCGCTGGCGCTGGTTGCCGCAGCAGCTGGAGGCCAAGCGCGTCCAGGTGAACATCGCCGCCGCCGTGCTGACCGTGTTCGACGGCGACAATCCCGTCATGTCGATGAAGGCGGTGACGGGGCGTCCGGGCAACGAGACGCCGATGCTGGTGTCGACGATCCGCAGCATCGTGCTGAACCCGCCCTGGAACGTGCCCAGCTCGATCGCGAACAAGGAATTGTGGCCCAAGGAGCGGGCCAATCCCGGCTATCTGAAGCGTGCGGGTTTCCGGGTCATCGACAATGGCGACGGTTCCAAGCGGTTGCAGCAATCGTCGGAAAAGAGCGCGCTGGGCCGGTACAAGTTCGACTTCCCCAACGACTTCGCGGTCTATCTGCACGACACGCCCGCCCAGTCGGGCTTTTCCAAGTTCGACCGGCTGGCCAGCCATGGCTGCGTCCGGCTGGAAAAGCCCGCCGATCTGGCCTCGTTGATGCTGAAGACCACGCCCGAATGGCAGCAGCCGCAGATCGATGCGGTCATCGCATCGGGCAAGACGGTGCGCGCGACCATGGCCGAGCCGGTGGCGGTCTATCTGCTCTATTGGACCGCCTTTGCGAATGCCGATGGGCAGGTGGGCTTCCGCGAGGATCCCTATAGCTGGGACGCGCAGCTGGCGACCAAGATCGAGGCGCGCTCGGCCGAGCGGGCACAGGCAACCAAGGACTAAAGGGAAGACAGGATGAAGATCGCCACCAAAAGCGCCATGGCGCTGTTCGCGGCCGGATTGGTGCTGGCGGGCTGCTCGCGCTCGTCGGAGGATCCGCCCGTGCCGGTCGAGAACGACACGGCCGTAGTGGAAGAGAATATGACCGCGCCGGAGGAAACCCCGGTCATGACCAACGATGCGGAGGCGGTCGCGCCGGTCAACATGGCCGCCGACACCATTCCGCCGCCCCCGCCCGAGCGGACGGTCGACCAGCAGATGCTGGACGATGCCTCGGCCACCGGCATGACCTCACGCGTCCAGCGCACGCCGAGCGGCGACGCGCCTGGCGAGGGTATCGAGCCGAAGGACGGGCAGTAATCCGCCTTATTCCTCCCCAAGCTATGCTTGGGGAGGGGGACCGCCGCAAAGCGGTGGTGGAGGGGGATTTCCGCTAGGTACGTCCTGTGTGGAAGCCCCCCTCCGTCAGGCCTGATGGCCTGCCACCTCCCCGTGCCGGGGAGGATTTATTCTGCGATCCTACCGATCAACGCCGTCCGCTGCGCTTCGGTCGGCCGCCACAGGCCCGCCATCGAACCGCCGTCCCCGAACAGTGCGTCCACCACCTGTGCCGCATCGCCCTGTTCCCACAGCCCGGTCAGTTCCGCCCGGCGCGGATCGGGCGAGGCGTCATTGCCCGCCCGGACAAACCGCAACCACGCCGCCAGCGCGGTCAGCGTCGCGGGTGCGTCCCCGCCATGCGCCGCCAGCGAGGATAGCCAGCGCGGGCCGACCTTTTGCGATCCGTCGCTGGCGATCTGCGACAGGCGATGCTCCAGCGTCCGGTTGGCGAAGCGGGCGAGCAGGGCGTCGGCATAAGGCTCCAGCGCCTGCCCCTCGGCGGCGGTGAAGCTGGTCGCCGCCTCGTCCCGCATCAGCCGTTCGACCACGGGACGGATAGCGGGATCGGCGACCGCCTGGTGGACGAACTCGTGCCCGCGCTCCAGCCCCAGATAGGCCAGCGCCGAATGCGCGCCGTTGAGCATCCGCAGCTTGGCGGTCTCATAGGGCGCGACATCGGCGACGAACTGCGCCCCGCCGACTTCCCAGCGGGGGCGCTCGCCCGCGAAGTCGTCCTCGATCACCCATTGGCGATAGGGCTCGGTGATGACGGCGGCCTCGTCGCGCATCCCCAGCGCCGCCTCGACGCCTGCGCGCTCGGCGTCAGTGACGGCGGGGACGATGCGGTCTACCATGGTGTTGGGGCAGCGCCAGTCGCGCTCGAACCAGTCGCGCGCCGCCGTTTCGCCCCGATGGTCGAGGAATGCCGCGACACCGGCGCGCAGTACCCGGCCATTATCGGGGAGGTTGTCACAACTGACCAGCGTCAGGGCACCCAGCCCCGCCGCAGCCCGCGCGACCACCGCCTGCGCCAGATAATGACAGATGCTGTTCCCATCCGCGACGATGCCCGCCAGATCGGTCGCGCCATCGGGTTGCCGCCAATAGCCCTTCTCGGTGACGGTCAGCGTCACGATCCGCGTGTCGGGGGAGGCGAGGCGTTCGGCCAGCCGGTCGGGCGTCCTGGCCGCCACGATCACCTCACGGATCGCGCCGATCAGGCGGACGGCCTCGCCCTCGCTCGACCGTTCGGTGACGGTATAGAGCCCGTCCTGCGGCGCCATCTGGTCATGCACGCCGCCCGAGCGCAGCGATGCCGCCGTGATGGCCCAGTCGCGGTCGCCCGCCGCCATCGCATCGTCGGTATAGACCGCCTGATGCGCGCGGTGGAACGCGCCCAGCCCGATATGGACGATGCCGATCCGCTGCGCCGCCCGGCCATAGCCGGGACGTGCGACGGCGTCGGGCAGTGTCGCGGCGGTCGCCTCGCTCAGCTGGGTCACAGCCGGTACGCCGAACGGACCAGCCCGTTGGTCAGCGCATGGGCCAGATCGACCGCCTCATCCTCCTCCAGCCGGTGCTCGGCGACGAGGCGCGCGAGGAAGCCGCAATCGACCCGCCGCGCGACGTCGTGCCGCGCCGGGATCGACAGGAAGGCGCGGGTATCGTCGTTGAACCCGACCGTGTTGTAGAAGCCCGCCGTCTCGGTCGTCATCTCGCGGAAGCGGCGCATCCCCTCCGGGCTGTCATGGAACCACCAGGCGGGGCCGAGCTTCAGGCACGGATAATGCCCGGCCAGCGGCGCCAGCTCGCGCGCATAGACGCTCTCGTCCAGCGTGAAGAGGATGATGGTCAGCTCGCGCTCATTGCCGACCACATCGAGCATGGGCTTCAGCGCATGGACGTAATCGGTGCGCATCGGCATGTCCGCGCCCTTGTCGCGGCCATGGCTGGCGAAGAGCCCGGCATTATGGTTGCGGTAGGAGCCGGGGTGAATCTGCATGGTCATGCCGTCCGCGACGCTCATCTTCGCCATCTCGGTCAGCATCTGCGCGCGGAAGAGTTCGGCATCGGCGGGCGTCCATCCACCGCCGACGACACGCGCGAACAGCGCCTCGCATTCCGCCGTCGACAGGTTCGCGGTCGCCGCCGTGGGATGGCCGTGATCGGTCGCGGTCGCGCCCAAGGCGCGGAAGGCGGCGCGACGCTTGGCATGGGCGGCGAGATAGCCCGACCAGCTATACACATCCTCGCCGGTCAGCGCGGCGAAGCGCTGCATCGCGCCGGCGAACTGCTCATGCTCGACATCGATCACGCTGTCGGGGCGATAGGTGGTGATGACGCGGCCAGCCCAACCGGAGTCGCGGATCGCCTGGTGATGGAGCAGCGGATCGTCGGCGCCCTCGGTCGTGGCGAGGCATTCGATACGGAACCGCTCGAACAGCGCGCGCGGGCGGAAGGCGGGGGTGGCGAGCGCCTCGCCGATCGCGTCGAAATAGCGGTCGGCGGTCGCCTCGTCCAGCGCCTCGGTGAAACCGAATACCTCGGCAAACACATGGTCGAGCCACATGCGCGACGGCGTGCCACGGAACAGATGATAGTTCGCCGCAAACAGCTTCCACGCCGCACGCGAATCGGTGGCCGGGCGGCCGCCGCGATGCGGGATGCCCAGATCGTCGAGCGCGATGCCTTGGCTGTAGAGCATACGGAAGACATAATGGTCGGGCGCGAGCAGCAGGTCGCTGGCATCGGCCCAGGGCTCGTCGGTGGCGAACCAGCGCGGATCGGTGTGGCCGTGCGGGCTGATGATCGGCAGATTCGCGACTTCGGCGTACAGCGTCCGCGCGATGCCCCGCGTCGTCGGATCGGCGGGCAGCAGCCGGTCGGGATGAAGCTCCAGTTTGCGTGTCATGCGTTCAACCCCAACATATGCACGATTCCCTGCTCCAGCCCGCGCAGCTCGGCCAGCCCGCGCATCCGGCCCAGCAGCGAATAGCCGGGATTGGAGCTGCGATGAAGGTCGTCCATCATCCGATGACCATGGTCGGGGCGCATCACGATCGCACGGTTCCGCATATGCGAAATCTCGACCACCGCCTGCATCACCTCCGCCATGCGGGCATGGCCGCCCAGATGCTCCGCCTCATGGAAATTGCGCTCGCCCGCTTCCCAACCGACCGAGCGGAGGTGGAGGAAGTCGATCCGCTCGGCAAAACGGCGGATCATGGCGGGCAGGTCATTATCTGGCCGCGCGCCGAACGACCCGGTGCAGAAACACAGCCCGTTCGCCAGGGACGGCACGGCGGCATAGAGATGATCCAGATCCTCCGCCGTGCTGACGACGCGCGGCAGGCCGAAAATGGGGAAGGGGGGATCGTCGGGATGGACGACCAGTTTGATCCCGACTTCCTCGGCGATCGGGCAGACCGCGCGCAGGAAGGCGATATGGTTGGCCCGCAGTGCTTCGGCGTCGATCCCGGCATAGGTGTCGATCGCGCGCTGGAAGGCGGGCGAGTCGAAGCTCTCCTCGCTGCCTGGCAGCCCCGCGATGATCGTGCGTTCGAGCTTGTGGCGTTCCTCGGGTGTCATCGCGGCGAAGCGCTCTGCGGCGGCGGCCCGGACGCTTTCCGAATAATCCGCCTCGGCGCCCGGCCGCTTCAGGATATGGATGTCATAGGCTGCCACCGCCGCCCATTCGAAACGCAGCGCGGTCGCCCCATCGGGCAGTTCCCAGTCCAGATCGGTGCGCGTCCAGTCGAGCAGCGGCATGAAATTATAGGTGACGGTGCGCACACCCTCGGCCGCCAGATTGCGCAGGCTGTCGCCATAGGCCCGGACCAGTTCGTCGGTCAGTTCGCCGCGCTTGATCGCGTCATGCACCGGCAGGCTCTCGACGGTCGACCAGCCCAGCCCGGCCGCCTCGATCATCGCCCGCCGCTCGGCGATCGCCTCGCGCGGCCAGACCACGCCGTTGGGAATTTCATGCAGCGCGGTGACGACCTCTGTGGCGCCCGCCTGGCGGATATGGGACAAGGAGACCGGGTCGGCGGGTCCGAACCACCGCATGGACTGGATCATCAACACGGCCGCTATTCCCTCGTCCCAAATCATGTTTTTGCGTCGGTTAGCGGTAGCATTCGGCATTCGGATTGACCAGTTACAAATTTTGGCCTTGCCACTATCCTGGTAAAGCCAGAGATCGATAGGAGAGAAGTGGATGCGGATCGTCGTCGTCGGGGAAGGGATGATCGAATTGTCGCGCGCAGACGGTGGGCTGTGGCGGCTGGGTCATGGCGGCGACACGCTGAACACTGCGATCCATCTGGCGCGGATGGACCGCGATGTCCGCTACGTGACCGCCTTGGGCGACGATCCGTTCAGCGCGACGCTGCTTCAAAACTGGGCGGCCGAGGGCATCGATACCAGCCTGATCCTGGGCGACCCGACCCGGATGCCGGGCCTGTACGCGATTACCACCGACGAAGCGGGCGAACGCAGCTTTTCCTATTGGCGGGGGCAGAGCGCCGCGCGGCGTACCTTGTCCCTGCCGGGCAGCGAGGCGGTGATGGCTCAGGCCGAGCAGGCTGATCTGCTGCTATACTCGCTGATTACTCTCGCGATTCTGGACGAACCGAGCCGGGAGCATCTGTTCGATCTGGCGCAGCGGGTGCGGGCGCGGGGCGGGCGGGTTGCTTTCGACGGCAATTACCGCCCCCGCCTGTTCGCCACTCAGGACGAGGCGCGCGAACTGTGCCGTCGGGCGATCGGCGGCTGCGACATCGGTCTGCCAACGCTGGAGGACGAGGCGATGCTGGTCGGCGCCAAGTCCGCCGAAGGAGTGCGCGACCGCTGGCAGGGGCTGGGCGCGGGTGAGGTCGTGGTAAAGCTGGGCGCCGATGGTTGTCTGGTCACCGGCGTCGGCATCGTGCCGCCGCCCGAGCGCCTGAACCCGCGCGATACCAGCGGGGCGGGGGATGCGTTCAACGCGGGCTATCTGGGTGCGCGACTGGATGGTCTGTCGCTCGCCGAGGCGGCGGTGCGGGGGCATAGGCTCGCCGGGTGGACGGTGATGCGTTCGGGGGCGATTCCGGCGCGGGATGACGACCTGCCGCTTTGAAAAGCGTTTTGGACTGACCAAATTTAATCGGGCGGTCATGGGGTAGGCGCATTTAGCTTCTCCCCTTCAGGAGCATCGGGTCGATCAGGCTCCCAGCCTGATCGACCCGATGCTGGATTGGGGTAGGGCCTTTCCCCTTGGCGACGTGCTTGTGGAGCCGCCCGACCCCCGGCCCCTCCCCTGAAGGGGAGGGGAGTCCCACCACCATGCCCCCGTTCGCACTGAGCGAAGTCGAAGTGCATGGGATGTACTTGCGGCGAGGCTGAAACGTGGCCTTCGACTTCGCTCAGGCTGAACGGAGTAGGGGCAGCCCGCCACTCGGCCACGAAAAAGGGAGCCGGAACCTCGGTTCCGACCCCCTGATCCTGTCAGCATGCGCTGGCAGCTGGCTTTACGCGCCCGGGATTTCCGAGACGTTCACCTTGATGCCGCGGCCCATCGTCGACGAGACGGCGACCTTGCGGACATACTTGCCCTTCGCGCCCGACGGCTTGGCCTTGATCAGAGCGTCGACCAGCGCGTCGAAGTTGGCGCGCAGGTCTTCCGCCGGGAACGACGCCTTGCCGATGCCCGAGTGGATGATGCCGGCCTTTTCGACGCGGTACTCGACCTGACCGCCCTTGGCCGCCTTGACGGCTTCGGCGACGTTCATGGTCACGGTGCCCAGCTTCGGGTTCGGCATCAGGCCCTTGGGGCCGAGAACCTTACCGAGGCGGCCAACGACGCCCATCATGTCCGGGGTCGCGATGCAGCGGTCGAAATCGATGGTGCCGCCCTGGATGGTTTCCATCAGGTCTTCCGCACCCACGACGTCCGCACCAGCGGCGCGTGCTTCGTCGGCCTTCGCGCCCTTGGCGAACACGCCGACGCGAACGGTCTTGCCGGTGCCCTTGGGCAGGGTGACGACGCCGCGGACCATCTGGTCGGCGTGGCGCGGGTCAACGCCCAGGTTCACGGCGACTTCGATCGTCTCGTCGAACTTCGAGGTCGCATGGGTGCGCGCCAGCGAGATCGCCTCGTCGATGCCGTGCAGCTTCTCGGCGTCGATCTGGACCGACTTCTGCTTCTTGGTCAGCTTGGCCATGATCTTAGCCCTCCACCACTTCGAGGCCCATCGCGCGGGCGGAGCCTTCGATGATCTTGGTCGCAGCCTCGATGTCGTTGGCGTTCAGATCCTTCATCTTGACCTGGGCGATTTCCGCGAGCTTCGAGCGCGCGATCTTGCCCGCCGACACCTTGCCCGGCTCCTTCGAGCCCGACTTCAGGTTGGCCGCCTTCTTGATGAGGTAGGTCGCAGGCGCGGTCTTCGTCTCGAACGAGAACGAACGGTCGGCATAGACGGTGATGACGGTGGGCAGCGGGGTGCCCTTCTCGACTTCGCCGGTCTGCGCGTTGAACGCCTTGCAGAATTCCATGATGTTCACACCGCGCTGACCCAGCGCCGGGCCGATCGGCGGCGAGGGGTTGGCGGCGCCTGCAGGAACCTGCAGCTTGATATAGCCGGTAATCTTCTTTGCCATGTCACTCTCTTTTCGAGTCTAGCGGTCGTGACGGGCGTGCAAGGCACAGGCCAGCACACCCTCCCGCAAGGTTTCCGTCGCATGATGCCAGGGAAGCGCGGGCTCTTAGTAAAAAGTGGGGGAGAAAGCAAGGTGACTCTGCCCCGCCCCTCCGTTCGCACTGAGCGAAGTCGAAGTGCACGGGATTTGCGGGCGGCGAGGGGATGGGCGTGGGCTTCGACTTCGCTCAGCCTGAACGGAGGGTGGGGATGTCGGGAAAGTACCCGGATACGAAAAGGGCCGGTGGCGATCGCTCGCCCCGGCCCCTGTTCCGTCGATCCGACAGGACTTACTTCGAGCGTTCGACCTGCTCGAAGTCCAGTTCCACCGGGGTCGCACGACCGAAGATCGACACCGACACCTTGACCTTGGACTTGTCGAAATCCAGTTCCTCGACCACGCCGTTGAAGCTGGCGAAGGGGCCTTCCAGCACCTTGACCGCGTCGCCGATCTCGTAATCGACCTTGACCTTGTGCTTCGGGGCGGCGGCGGCCTCTTCCTTGGAATTCAGCATCCGCGTGGCTTCCGCCTCGCTGATCGCCTGCGGCTTGCCCATCGCGCCCAGGAAGCCGGTCACCTTCGGCGTGTTCTTGACCAGGTGATAGACCTGGTCGGTCATGTCGAGCTTGGCCAGGACATAGCCGGGCATGAACTTGCGCTCGACCGCGATCTTCTTGCCGCGACGGGCCTCGGTCACGGTCTCGGTCGGGACCTCGATCTGGTCGACCAGATGGTCGAGGCCCAGACGGGTCGCCTCGGCCATGATCGAGTCGCGGACCTTGCCCTCGAAACCGGAATAAGCGTGGATGATGTACCAGCGCGCCATGAGAACCCTTTTACTTCGCGAGCGACAGCAGGGTGCGGACCAGCGTCTCGAAGAACGAGTCGACCGCCAGGAAGAAGATGGCCAGGATCGTGGTCATCACGACCACCATCACGCCGGTCATCACCGTCTCGCGCCGCGTCGGCCAGACGACCTTCTTGGTCTCGGTCTTGACCTGGTTGAGGAATTCGATGGGGGTCGTCTTCGCCACTCGTGCCGTTCCCGCCCTGCAAGGAAATTACTGTCAGCGAGGCATGGGTCCGCCGTCGCCTGCCCAGGGGGCCTGCGACGAAAGGTCCGTCCGCGCTGTTCGGATGGGAACGCGATGTAGCCGTGGTGTGGGTAAAAGGCAAGGGTAGGGCGGGGCGGCAGTGGAGCGGAGGTTTTGGGTTCACGCGAAGCCGCGATGGCGCGAAGTTTTTTGTTCACGCGGAGACGCGGAGACGCGGAGTTTTGGGTTCGCGCAGAGGCGCAGAGGCGCAGAGGCGCAGAGGCGCAGAGGCGCGGAGGACGCAGAGGGGAGCGGAAGGCTCTTATCGGCACTCCCAACCGCCGTTCAGCCTGACCACAGTCGAAGGCCAAGGGAAGGAGTCGCCTGAGGACCCTCGAGCCGCAGGCTCCTGGAACGCTGGCGAGTTCTGCCCGCGTGGCGCGCGTTATCCCGTGGCCTTCGACTGCGCTCAGTTTGAACGGAGGGAGGATAATGCCCCACTCTCTTCCTCCGCGTCTCCGCGTCTCCGCGCGAACCAACCTTCTTCGCGCCCTCGCGGCTTCGCGTGAATCAACAGCAACGCCCGCCATTCTTCCCGCCATACCTTGCCTGTTGCCGCTCGCGGAAGAAGGTCACCTCGTCCATCGGCTCGCGGTCGGGATGCCGGGCCGCCATGTGGGCCACATAGGCGTCATAGCTGGGCATCCCGACCATGGCGTTGCCGATCTCGCGCAGGCGGGCAAGCCAACTCATTCGGCGGCGACCATCTCGGGCGGGACTTCGGTCACGCTCGGCCGGTCGATGGCCCTCGCGATCAGGCAGGTGCGCACCGCATAGACCAGGATCGCCAGCACCACGCCCAGGAAGATCGCGCACAGCCCGGCGTCGATCCGGTCGTTGAACACGATCCGCCCCATCTCCGCCATGGTCTTGGCGGGTGGCAGCACCTTGCCCGATGCGGCGGCGCTGGCGAACTTGTCGGCATGGGCCAGGAAGCCGACGCGCGGATCGGCCGAGAAGATCTTCAACCACCCGGCGGTCAGCGTGCAGGCGAGCAGCCAGACGGTCGGCACGACCGTGATCCAGGCGTAGCGGTCCTTCTTCATGCGGAACAGCACGACCGTCGCCAGCATCAGTGCCACGGCGGCCAGCATCTGGTTGGAGATGCCGAACAGCGGCCACAATGTATTCACCCCGCCCAGCGGATCGGTGACGCCCTGATAGAGGAAGAAGCCCCAGGCCGCGACGCACAGCCCGGTCGCGATCAGACCGGGTGCGACCTTGCTCGATCCCCGGAAGCTGGGGACGACCAGGCCGATCAGGTCCTGCAGCATGAAGCGTCCTGCGCGGGTGCCCGCGTCCACGGCGGTCAGGATGAACAGCGCCTCGAACAATATGGCAAAGTGATACCAAAAGGCCTTCATCGCCTGTCCGCCGAACAGGTGGCTGAAGATTTCGGCCATCGCCACGGCCAGCGTCGGCGCGCCGCCCGCGCGGCTGATGATTGTATGCTCGCCCACGTCGCGCGCGACTTGCGCCAGCGTGTCGGCCGAGATGGGGAAGCCCATCGCGGTCACGGCGGCGGCGGCGCTGGCCGGGTCGGTGCCCAGTACGGCGGCGGGCGCGTTCATCGCGAAATAGATGCCCGGATCGAGGATCGAGGCGGCGACCAGCGCCATGATCGCGACCGCGCTTTCCATCAGCATCGCGCCGTAACCGATGAAGGGCGCGTCCTTCTCGCTGGCGATCAGCTTGGGCGTGGTGCCGCTGGCGATCAGCGCGTGGAAGCCCGACACCGCGCCGCACGCGATGGTGATGAACAGGAAGGGGAAGAGCGGTCCCGCCCAGACCGGCCCGCTGCCGTCGATGAACTTGGTGAGGGCGGGCATCTTCAGCGGCGGCGCCATGATGACGATGCCGATGGCCAGCGCCACGATCGCGCCGATCTTGAGGAAGGTCGACAGATAGTCACGCGGCGCGAGCAGCAGCCACACCGGCAGGACCGAGGCGACCGCGCCGTAACCGATCAGCAGGAAGCAAAGCTGCACCGGCGTGAAGGTGAAGAGCGGCGCCAGCACCGCCGACTGCGCGATCGACTGACCATAGACGATCGCCAGGATCAGGCCGATGAAACCGATGATCGACACCTCGCCGATCTTCCCCGGCCGGACCCAACGGGTATAGCCGCCCATCAGCATCGCCAGCGGCACCGTTGCCGCCACGGTGAACAGGCCCCAGGGGCTCTCCGCAAGTGCGCGCACGACGATCAGCGCCAGCACCGCGAGGATGATGACCATGATCATGAAGGCGCCGAACAGCGCGATGGTGCCCGCGACCGGCCCCATCTCCATGCGGATCAGCTCGCCCAGCGAGCGCCCGTCACGTCGCATCGACAGGAACAGGACCAGGAAGTCCTGCACCGCGCCCGCCAGCACCACACCCGCCAGGATCCACAGCGTGCCCGGAAGATAGCCCATCTGTGCCGCCAGCACCGGCCCGACCAAAGGCCCCGCGCCCGCGATCGCGGCGAAGTGATGGCCGAACAGTACCGTCCGGTCAGTCGCGACATAGTCCAGCCCGTCGGCGCGGCGGATGGCCGGGGTGGGGCGGCTGGGGTCGATGCCGATCACTCTGGCGATGAACAGCGCATAATAACGATAGGCGATCAGATAGACCGACACGGCGGCGGCGATGATCCACAGCGCGTTGATCGGTTCGCCCCGCACCGTGGCGACCACGCCCAGCGCCCCCGCTCCGACGATCGCCAGTGCGATCCAGGGAAGGTGTTTCGTCATGCCCCGTCCGGTCCTCCAGCTATGCTCTTGTCCGCCTTTCTAGCTCCGTGACAGGCGCATGCCACCTCAATTTCGGCCTTGATGGCGGCACGTGGAATGAAGTTATTTCCGACCCGGCCTTGCAGATTCGGATCAGGAGGCCCACATGTCATGCTGCTAAAGTCGCAAATCGACGGTTCTCTGCTTTGCGGCACGTTCCTTCTTTCCCTGCACCGCGGCCTCGAATCTGGCCCCGCGCCTGGTTCACCATTATGAAGGAACGAAAATGAGCATCACCGGAACCGTCAAATTCTTCAACGCCGACAAGGGTTATGGCTTCATCGCCCCCGAAAATGGCGGCGCGGACGCCTTTGTCCATATCAGCGCGGTCGAGCGTGCCGGCATGATCACGCTGAACCAGGATCAGCGGGTGAGCTACGAACTGGAGCAGGATCGCCGCGGAAAGATGGCGGCGGTCAACCTTCAGCCCGCCTGAATGTCGAAGCGGTAGCCGATCCGGCTACCGCTTTTTTTGTGGTCGAAAGGATAATCCATGTCTCGTGATGCCATCTTCTTCCGCAACCAGGCCGAAATCGAACGCACCAACGCCGCCGATGCGACCTTGCAGAATGTCCGCGAACGCTGCGAGCGTGCGGCTTCCTCCTGGGACGCCATGGCCGTCCGCGCCGAGCGCGCGGAACTGGGCCGTGCGGCAGCGGCAGCCCGAACGGCGCTATAGGCCGAAGCGGAATCCGTATCCCAGACCCAGCGTCGCCTGCATCCGCCGTCCCCGCTCACGGATCAGCGGCGAATCAGCGGCCGGGCCACCCAGCCGCTCCAAGCTGGTGAACAGCGTGAGGGCGCTGCGCCTGTTCAACGGGCGGACGACATTGCCACCCAGTCCATAGGACAGCACGCCACCATCCGCCCGGTAGGGCGTCAGGCCGGTACGCACCGATTGCGCCGCCGAAATGCCGAAATAGGTCTGCATGAAATCCGCGCTGGCCAGCGTCATGCGCGGTCCCGCGCTGACAATCGCGCGGCCGATCCGGGTGCGATAGGCGGCCGACAGGTCCGCGACCACGCCGTCATGCCCGCCGAAGCCCTGCCTTACCTCCGCGCGAGCGCGCCAGCCCCGGCGCGGGCCGAAGAATTTTTCGACAAAGCCGCCGACCTCGCCCGCCGCCTTGATATCGCCCATGCCCTCCAGCGCGTCGCTGCCGCCAGCGATCAGGAAGGGCGAGCCGCCATTGCGCTCGTCGCGGCCGAAGCGGATCTTGACCAGCGGCCCGGCGCGCCAGCCGTCGCTGCGCACCGCATTCCACCCGATCCCGTCGGGCACCGAGGCGAAGAGCGTGTTGCCATAATTCACCCGCAGATCGGGAAACAACGACAACGCCATGTCGCGCGACCCCTGCCAGGCGGGGCCGAAAACGGGGGCGGCGCCGATGGTGATGCTCCAGCCATCGGGCGCACCTGGCGCACCGGTGGCGACACCTGGGGGCGGGCCGCTTTGCCGCACCTCCTGCGCCGCCGCCGGACAGGCGCATAGCGTGACGATCCCCAAAGCCCAGACACGCATCCTTCATCTCCCTGTCATGTGGGATAGGGCGAGACCCGGACCGCCGCAACGCCCGGAGTCTGTAAACTTAGCGCTTGCTCGTCGCTCGGTCCGGAGTGAAAGGCGGAGCATGGCTCACTCTTCTTCCCCGCTCGTCGTCGGCATCGGCGGCACGATCGGCAGCGTCTCCTCGACCGAGCGCGCGCTGCGCACCGCGATGACGGCGGCGGCGGACGAGGGCTTTCGCACCCATGTCTTCGGTGGCGAGGATCTGGCGCGCCTGCCGCTCTACAACCCGCGCGCGGGCGAGCGGACCGAGGCGGAGCAGGTGTTCGTCGACACCGTGCGCCGGGCGTCGGCGATCATCATCGCCAGTCCCGGCTATCATGGCAGCATCTCGGGGCTGGTGAAGAACGCGCTCGACCTGCTGGAGGAAACGGCGAAGGACGACCGGCCCTATCTCGCCGACCTGCCCGTGGGGCTGATCGCGACCGCCTATGGCTGGCAGGCGACGGGTTCGACCATCGCGGCGCTGCGCTCGATCGTCCATGCACTGCGCGGCTGGCCGACGCCCTTCGCGGCGGCGGTGAACACGCAGCAGACCCGCTTCGACGAAGAAGGCCGTATCAGCGATCCGGCGGTGGAGGGGCAGCTGCGCCTGGTGGGCCAACAGGTCGCCCGCTTTGCGCCGCTGGCGGGGACGATCCGCGCTTCGCATTGAGGGGCGTCGCCGGGATTTCAGTTCACGCGAAGCCGCGATGCTGCGAAGATTTTGATTTCGCGCGGAGACGCGGAGGCGCGGAGATGTGTCGCGCTCGGGAGCGCGCATGCTTCTTTCTTCGATCGCTCAAGAAAAAGGGGCGGAAAGAGCAGCAGATACGACACCTCCGCCTTCTCCGCGCCAACCATATTTCTCTTCTTCGCGGCATCGCGGCTTCGCGTGAGATGAATGAATCCGTTCCCCGGCGAAGGCCGGGGTCCAGTGCCTTTCAAGCCCGTGGCGCGTGGAAACTTTGCGTGGGAGGCAAAGGCCTTGTGCTCCCGATAGTGCGTAGAAACTGGACCCCGGCCTTCGCCGGGGAACGGTAAGGCGGGGGAGCGCTTAGCGCAGGCGCTCCGTCACCAGCGCGGTGATCTCGTCCGCGATCTCCGCCGGATCGCGCAAGGCTCCGCCCGCCACGGTCGACACCGTCACCCATTCGCCCAGCATCGCCCCGTCCGCCATCGCGGCGTAATTGGCCCGCACCCGCGCCTGAAGCCCCAGATCGGCCTCATACGCGTCATAGGTATCGTCGGTATAACTGCGCTTGCGCTTGCGGGCGATCAGGTCGCGCGCGACGTCCAGCGGCGTGTCGAGATAGACCGACAGATGCGGCGCGGGCAGGCGGAACTGCACCGTCTCCAGCTGCTCGATCCATTGCAGCAGCGCCTCCGCCCGGTCGGGCGGCACCTGCGCGGCCTGATAGGCCATGTTCGATGCGATATAGCGGTCGAACACGATCACGTCGTGCGCTTCCGCCAGCTCGATCAGGTGCGGTCGCGATTCGAATCGGTCGAGCGCATAGAGCGTCGCCGCCGTCTCGGGCGCCGCGGCATGGGGCAGGCGGCCCGCCAGATATTCGCCCAGCGCCCAGCCGCCGACCGTCTCGGCATAGCGTGGAAAGGACAAGGCCGCCGCCGACAGCCCGGCGGCGTTCAGCCTTTCGGTCACCGCCGCCGTCGCGGTCGCCTTGCCCGCGCCGTCCGCGCCCTCGATCGCCAGCAGGAACGCCATCAGCCGCGAAAGCCTTCATGGTGGCGGATCACTTCATCGATGATGAAGCGCAGGAATTTCTCGGAAAATTCGGGGTCGAGCTGCGCATCGCTCGCCAGCTGGCGCAGCCGGGCGATCTGTGACTCCTCGCGGCCGGGATCGGCGGGGGGCAGTTCGTTCTCCGCCTTGTAGCGTCCGACCGCCTGGGTGATCTTGAACCGTTCGGCCAGCATGAAGACCAGCGCGGCATCGATATTGTCGATCGACTGGCGATAGCCGGTCAGCACGGTGTCGGACATGATCGGTACGTCTCCCTCTGGCGCGGTGGCCGCACATGAATTCGCGCGCGCCCTTTCGCGCTTAGGCTTGCGTTCGGCAAGCGTTGTCGCCAGAGGCTCTTACCTGCCCATGACCGTAACCGCCACCCGCCTCGCCAAGCCCGCGCCCTCGCTGGACCCGATGATCCGGCTGGTGGCCGATGACATGAACGCCGTGAACCAGGTCATCATCGACCGCATGGCGTCGGAAATCCCGCTGATCCCGCAACTGGCGGGCCACCTGATCGCGGGCGGTGGCAAGCGGATGCGCCCGATGCTGACGCTCGCGAGCGCGCAGCTGCTCGGTTATCGGGGCACCAGCCACCACGTCCTGGCGGCGGCGGTCGAGTTCATCCACACTGCCACGCTGCTGCACGACGATGTCGTCGATGGCTCCGACCTGCGGCGCGGACGGCGGACCGCCAACATCATCTGGGGCAATCCCGCCAGCGTGCTGGTCGGCGACTTCCTGTTCAGCCGGTCCTTCCAGCTGATGGTCGATGCGGGCAGCCTGAAGGTGCTGAACATCCTGTCGGGCGCGTCGGCGGTGATCGCCGAGGGTGAGGTGAACCAGCTGACCGCCGTGCGGCAGGTGGGGCTGGCCGAGGAACGCTATCTCTCGATCATCGACGCCAAGACCGCCGCGCTGTTCGCCGCCGCCTGTCGCATCGCGGCCGTGGTAGCCGAGCGGCCCGAGGCGGAGGAACTGGCGCTGGAGGCATACGGCCGGAACCTGGGCATCGCGTTCCAGCTGATCGACGATGCGATCGACTATGTGTCGGACGCAGGCACCATGGGCAAGGATGCGGGCGACGATTTCCGCGAGGGCAAGATGACCCTGCCGGTGATCCTCGCCTATGCGCGGGCGAACGACGACGAGCGTCAGTTCTGGAAGGACGCGGTCGAGGGACGGCGCACCTCGGACGAGGACTTCGCCCACGCCATCGCGCTGGTCCGCAAGAGCCGGGCGGTCGACGACACGATGGCCCGCGCGCGGCACTATGGCGGGCTGGCGATCGAGGCGCTGCGTTGCTTTGCGGATGGACCGGCGAAGAGCGCGATGATCGAAGCCGTCGAGTTCGCGGTGGCGCGGGCGTACTGAGCTTCCACGCCATTCCAAATCCCGCACCACCCCGGCGAAGGCGGGGGTCCAGTTGCGGTAGATGATCGAAGGCGCGGGAGTGGCGGCCTCCCCCGCATCGCATAGCGCACAACAGGCGTGGTGGAACCTGGCCCTGGCCTCTGCCGGGGTGGTGCCTGGAAGATTTGGCACCTCATTCCCACCCTCCGTTCAGCCTGAGCGAAGTCGAAGGCCAAGTGACACCCGATCCTCTTGGCGAATGTCGGGGCGTGGGCTTCGACTACGCTCAGCCTGAACGGAGGTAGGTCAATCGACCGGGGCCAGAGGTCCTTCACCCCGCCCGCCAAACCCCCTATCGCACCTGCATGACCCTGCCCGTCACCGCCGTCCTGCCCGACCTGCTGACCGCGCTCGCGAACGCCCCCAACGCCGTCCTCGTAGCACCTCCCGGTGCGGGCAAGACCACCGCCGTCGCGCCAGCCCTTCTCGACCAGCCCTGGTGCATGGGGGAGGTCCTGCTCCTCTCTCCCCGCCGTCTCGCCGCGCGCGCCGCTGCCGAGCGCATGGCGGCGCTGGCCGAGGAGCCGGTCGGGCGCACCTTCGGCTACGCGACCCGCATGGATACGAAGGTCAGCGCCGCGACCCGCGTGACCGTCGTCACCGAAGGCATCTTCGTCGCGCGCATCCAGGCGGATCCCGAACTGGCGGGCGTGTCGGCGGTGCTGTTCGACGAAGTCCATGAACGCAGCCTCGACGGCGATTTCGGCCTGGCGCTGGCGCTCGATGCGCAAGGGGGATTGCGCCCCGACCTGCGGCTGGTCGCCATGTCGGCGACGCTCGACGGCCGCCGTTTCTCCAGCCTGATGGGCGACGCGCCGGTCATCGAGAGCGAGGGGCGGAGCCACCCGCTGACCCTGCGCCATCTCGGCCGCGCGGCGGAGGCACGCATCGAGGACTCGGTCGCCGCCGCCATCCGTCGCGCGCTGCAGGACGAGGCGGAGGGCGACATCCTCGCCTTCCTGCCCGGCACCGCCGAGATCGCGCGCACGGCCGAGCGACTCGCGAATCTGCCCGACAGCATCGCGATCCACGAACTCCACGGCTCGCTCGACCCGGCGGCGCAGCGCGCGGCGATCCGGCGTGACCCGGAGGGGCGGCGACGGATCGTGCTGGCGACCTCGATTGCGGAGACCAGCCTGACGCTCGACGGGGTGCGGATCGTGGTCGATTCAGGGCTTGCCCGCCGCCCGCGTTATGATCGCGCGGCGGGCATGACCCGGCTGGTCACCGAACGCGCCAGCCAGGCCGCCGTCACCCAGCGCGCGGGCCGCGCCGCCCGCCAGTCGCCCGGTGTCGCCTATCGCCTATGGGAAGAGGCCGCGACGGCGGGCCTGCCGCGCTTCGACCCGCCCGAAATCCTGGAAGCGGACCTGTCGGCATTGTTGCTCGGCACCGCGCTGTGGGGCGTTGGCGACCCGCGCGCGCTGCCGTGGCTCGACCCGCCGCCCGAGGCCGCCGTGGCCGAGGCCCGCGCGCGGCTGACCGTGCTGGAGGCGCTGGACGAGACCGGCCGCCCGACCGCGCATGGCAAGGCGATCGCCAAACTGCCGATGCCGCCAAGGCTCGCGCATATGCTGATCCGCAGTGGCGAGCGGGGCTTGGCCTCGACCGCCGCCGAGGTGGCGGTGCTGCTGGGCGAACGCGGCATTGGCGGACAGGATGTGGATGTCGAACAACGCCTGCGCCGCTGGCGGACCGAACGCGGCCCCAAGGCGGAAGCCGCGCGCCAGATGGCGAAACGCTGGACCGGCCTCGCCCCCAGGCCGGTCGGGCAGGAGGCCTGGGACCATCCGGCGGGCGTGTGCCTGGCGCTCGCCTATCCCGACCGGGTGGCGCGGCGGCGGGACGGCACGGGGGAGAATTGGGCAAGCGTCGGCGGACGCGGTTTCCGGCTCGACCCCACCTCCGGGTTGGCAAGTTCGGAATGGCTGGCGGTGGGCGAAACGCAAGGCGCGGCCTCGGGCGCGCGGATTCTGTCCGCCGCGCCGCTCGATCTCGCGACCGTCGAGGCGCTGTTCGCCGACCGGATCGAGACGCGGCGCACCGTCATCTTCAACCCCGCGACCGGCGGGGTCGAGGCGTTGCGCGAACGGCGGTTGGGAAGCCTGCGACTGTCGAGCGGCCCCGATTCGGGGGCTTCCCCCGAGGCGATCGCCGCGGCGCTGGTCGAGGGGGTGCGGGCGCATGGCGTGGCGCTCCTCCCGTGGAGCGACGGGGCAGGGGCGTACCGGGCGCGGGCGGCCTATGCCGGGGTGGCGCTGGACGATGCGATGCTGATCGAGCGGCTGGACGACTGGCTGCCTGCGCTCGTGGTGGGCAAAAGGCGACTCGACGCCATCGCGCCGGGTGCGTTGACCGAGGCCATCCGCAATCTGGTCGACTGGAACGACCAGAAGCGCATCGACGCGATGGCGCCCTCGCACTTCACCAGTCCGGCGGGCAGCAGCCATGCGATTGATTACGCGGCCGAAGGTGGCCCGCGCGTCGAACTGCGCGTGCAGGCGCTGTTCGGGCTGGCCGAGCATCCGGTGATCGGGACCGAGCGGGTGCCGCTGGTCCTGAGTCTCACCTCGCCCGCCGGACGGCCGATCCAGACGACGCGCGATCTGCCCGGTTTCTGGGCGGGAAGCTGGAGCGCGGTGGCCAAGGAAATGCGCGGCCGCTACCCGCGTCATCCCTGGCCCGACGCGCCCGCAGAGGCCTCTGCGACACTGCGCACGAAAAAGGCGGATGCAAGAGCCGCCGGTTCGCGATAAGGGACAAGAATTATGGCCACTGCTCGCATCTTCCAGCGCCCCAAGAACGCGATGCAATCCGGCAAGTACCGGACCGATCGCTGGCAACTCGAATTCGAACCAACCGAGGCGAAAAAGCCCGATCCCCTGACCGGCTGGGCCGGCAGCGGCGACACGCAGGAGCAGGTCCGCCTGACCTTCGCGACGCTGGAAGAGGCGATCGCCTATTGCCAGCGCGAAGGGCTCGACCATCACGTCGTGCCGACGCCGCAAAAGACGCTGAAGCTGCAAAGCTACGCCGACAATTTCCGTTAAGGGCGGCCTGCCGCTAACCTCCTAATCCTGACCACCCCGGCGAAGGCCGGGGTCCAGTTTTTCTTGGTCGCGCGAAGCCGCGATGACGCGAAGAATTCAGGATTCATTTCGCACAGAGGCGCGGAGGGCGCAGAGGTGTCCTACCCGGCGGCACGGCCTGTCTGTCATCATCGCTGATTGCAGATGGATTTCGCTGCCGCGAACCCGACACCTCTGCGTCCTCGCGGCTTCGCGTGAACTTAGAGTATGATGACATGGGATCGAACCAAACCTAGCCCCTCCCCTTCAGGGGAGGGGTTGGGGTGGGGCATCACCACAGGCCCGGTGTTTGCGGAAACGCCCCACCCCCTGCCCCTCCCCTGAAGGGGAGGGGGGATGAAGCGGATGTCATCATGCTCTAAAGGCCCAGGATGCCGGCACCCAGCAACAGTAGCAGCTTGGCATCCATCACCACGCCCGCCGCCCGCCGCTCGGCAACAAACGCCGGAACCTCCGACAGCTTTACCCGGTGGACGACGATCTGCTCGTCCGAATCACCGCCGCCGTCGCCGACCTTCACCAGCCCGGTCGCGCGGACCAGGGTGAACCGCTCCGAGGTCATGCCAGGCGAGGAGCAGAATTCCCCAAGCGCCTCGATCCGCGACGGGCGATAGCCGGTTTCCTCCTCCAGTTCGCGCGCCGCGCCCTCCATCACCGCCTCGCCTTCGGTCTCGTCCCCGATCAATCCGGCGGGCATTTCCAGGCAGGGTGCGCCCAATGGGATACGGAACTGCTCGACCAGCAGGATGTGCCCGTCCTCAATCGCCAGGATGACGGCGGCGCGGATGTCGCGCGGGCGGTCGGCATATTCCCAGCTGCCACGCTTGCGCAGCGCCAGGAACCGCCCCTCGGCCAGGGTTTCAAGGGGGGCGTCCATACGGGGATCGGTCATAGCGAGATGGGTCTGTCCGGCAGTTCGTTGGTGTCGGCCGCCGTCTTGGGGAAATGTGTCGCCAGCACAAGCCCGATGCGCTCGACCGCCGCGCTCAGCCCTTCGCCGACATGGCCCTTGGCGACATGGGGCAGCATCACCGCCATCGCCCGGCCCCAGGTTTCCGGCCCGACCTTGCCGGTCAAGCCGGAGTCGGCGACGATCTCGGCCATATGCTCGTCCTCCGAGAGGTAGAGCAGCACGCCGTAGCGGCTGTCGGTCCGCCGCTCGGCCGACACGCGGAACAGCAGGACCGCGCGCGCCCGGACGCGGGCGTGGCGGATGCTTTTGGGCACCAGTGCGATCCGGCGCGCGACGGGCGCGAGCAGCGCGAAGACCAGGCCGAAGACCAGAATCTGCGCGATCATCAGCACGCCCAGGATCAGGTCCTCGCCCGGGGCGCTCCACGCGTCATGGACCAGCGCCAGCAGCTTCAACCCCAGATCGGGGAAGAGTGCGGCGAACAGCGGCACCAGCAGCATGGCGGGCGCGGCGAACCACAATGCGACGTCGCGATACTCGTCCGATCGGGGGGCGACGATGGTGACGATCTCCGCATCCGTCGTCGCCTCGGCCCGTGCGACGGCGGCGGTGACGAGATCGCTGTCGGTGTCGCTCAACATCTCACCAATCCCCCGATGCGCCGCCGCCGCCGAAATCACCCCCGCCGCCGCCGGTAAAGCCGCCGCCGAACCACGACCCGTCGCTGCCTCCGCTGGACGACCCGCCGCCCGAACTCCAGCCGCCGCCCGATCCGCTGCCCCAGCCGGGACCCCAGAGAATGATCGGCCAGCCACCACCGCGACGCCCACCGCCGCCGCCATGATCGTCGTCATCGTCGTCGCGGAAACGCTGGCCCTGCCTGCGGCGCAGGATCGACAGCAGGACGAAGCCGCCGATGAAGATCACCAATATGATGACGATCGGAAAGCCGTTGGAATCGCCGCCGCCGCGGCGGTGCTCGCGGTCGAACTGCTTGGCGGCCTCGGCCACCTTGGCCTTGGCTTCCTCGGGCGAGGCGCGAAGCTGGGCGATGACCGCATCCGCGCCCGCGTTCAGGGCGCCCGATATGTCGCCCGATTCCTGAAGGCGGGGGATCATCAGCGTGCGGATCATCTGCGACGACCAGGCGTCGGTCAGGATCGGCTCCAGCCCGCGCCCGACCTCCAGCCTGGGGCCGCGCTGGCCTTTGCCCGCATTGGGCGCGAGGAACAGGATCGCGCCGTTATCCGCGTCCTTCAGGCCGACGCCCCAGGCACGGCCCAGCCGATAGCCATAATCCTCGATCGGATAGTTCTGCAGATCGGGAATCGTCGCGACCACCAGCTGGCGGCCGGTATCCTTTTGCAGCGCCTCCAGCTTCTGCTCGAGCTGCGCCTTGGTCGCGGGGTCGATCTTGTTCGCCGCATCGACGACCAGCCCGTCGAACTTGGGAAAGGTCTGCGCCATCACGGGGATGGCGCAGAGAATCAGCCAGAGTCCCAGAATCGGGCGGAGCAGCCGGGTCATATGCGACCGATCAGCTGCCGAAATTCACCTTGGGTGCGTTCTCGGCCCCCGGCGTCGTCGCCTGATAGGGCGTCATCGGCTTGGCGCCGTAAAAGACCTTCGCGCCGATCGCGTCGGGGAAGGTGCGGATGCGGACGTTATAAGCCTCGACCGCCTTGTTGTAATCGCCGATCGCGATGTTGATCCGGTTCTCGGTGCCTTCCAGCTGGCTCATGAAGGTCTGGAAATTGTCCTGGCTCTTCAGGTTCGGATAGGCCTCGACATTCGCCAGCAGCCGGCCCAGCGAACCGCTGAGCTGGCCCTGCGCCTGCGCGAACTGCTGCATCTTGGCGGGGTCGGACAGGTCGGCGCCGGTCACCTGCACCGAGGTCGCCTTGGCGCGGGCATTGACCACCTCGGTCAGGATCGACTTTTCCGATGCGGCGGCGCCCTTCACGGTCGCTTCCAGATTGGGGATCAGGTTGGCGCGGCGCTGATAGGCGGCCTGGACATCGGCCCATTTGGCCTTCGCATTTTCCTCTGCCGTGGGCACGCTGTTCATGCCACAGCCGGACAGGGCGACGGCCATCACGACCGGGGTCAGAGCCAGAACGGGACGACGCATTCGAATATTCCTCCGTCAACTGTATCGGCTATATAAGACGGGTGAGGCGCTTGGCGAAGGGCAAAAGCGACGATAGCCTGAAAGTTCATCGAATAGAGGGAGTTGACGATGCTCAAGGAATTTCGCGCCTTCATCGCGCGGGGCAATGTGCTCGATCTGGCGGTGGCGGTCATCATCGGTGCGGCGTTCAGCAAGATCGTGACCTCGCTGACCGACGATGTGCTGATGCCGGTGATCGGCAAGATCTTCGGTGGGCTGGACTTCTCCAGCTATTTCGTTCGCATGGGGCCGATCCCCGCCACCTATGCCGGCTCGCTGACCGATTATGCCGCGCTGAAGAAGGCGGGCGTGCCGCTGCTCGGGTACGGCGCGTTCGTGACCCAGGCGGTCAATTTCGTGATCGTCGCCTTCATCATCTTCCTGCTGATCCGCACCGTGAACCGCGCGACGGCGATCTTCGAGAAGGACAAGGCCGTCGCCGCCGCCGAGCCCAAGGCCGAACCCGCCGATGTCGCGCTGCTGCGGGAAATCCGCGACGAACTGCGCGCGCGGCGTCCTTAAGCTATCCGATTAGGAGGCTGGTGTTCCCCTGCGAAGGCCGGGGTCCAGTTGCCACCAAGCTGATGGCGCGCAATTCGGTCGCGTCGGAGGCGAGGACTTCCCGCCTTCGCAACTTTACCGCAACTGGACCCCGGCCTTCGCCGGGGTGGCGCGAGGTTGGGTGAGGTAAGGGCTTTACGCCGCCGCCAGCTTCTTGGCGGTGGCGTCGGCCAGGCTGGTGCCGTCCAGGATCCGCGCCGTCTCGTCGCGCACCCGCATCATCGCGTGGCGGATGGCGCAGTCGGCTTCGCTCTTGCAGTCGTTGCACGGACGATAAGCGGTGCGGCTGACGCAGGGGACCAGCGCCAGCGGCCCTTCGATCGTGCGGATGATGTCGCCCAGTGAGATCAGGTGCGCGGGCCGCGCCAGCCGGTATCCGCCCATCTTGCCGCGCTGGCTGTCGAGCAGTTGCGCGCCCTTCAGGTCGGCGAGGATCAGCTCCAGGAACTTGCGCGGCACATTCGCCTCGGCCGCGATGCGGGTCATCGAAGTCGGCGGCCCTTCCACCGGCATTTCCGCCAGGAACAGCATCGCGCGCAGCGCATAACGGGACCGCTGGGTCAACATGCGCGTCTCCATGGACCCAAAATAGGGCGAGCGAAAGGCATTTGCGTAATGCCGCGCGGCTTCCTATATCCCTCCCTGCCGGGTTTCACCCGGCTATGACGATAAACTGCGGCGAGTAATAGACGCAGCGGACCCGGGGGCAGTACCCGGCGGCTCCACCATAAAAGGTGGTGTATCTGGACACCGTTTCTGACGGGGCCGAACCAGGATCGACGTGTGTTGAAAAGCGCTGTTTTCGTTCGGAATGGGACCACCGCAACGGCCCATACTCACAAGTGCCAACGATAACGAAGCACTCGCGATTGCGGCGTAATTGAGGGCCTCACGGCCTGACATTACACCAAAATAGCGCGGTCGGACCCCACCGGGCAACAGAAGGGGAATCCAGCGGTACGGGGAGCACCGGGCAACAGAAGCTCCCCACTTTCCGGCTTTGATGTGAACGGGTGAGGGCCGGGTGCCTCTTCACCCCCGACCAGCTATCCCACCCGCCGTTCGCACTGAGCGAAGTCGAAGTGTACGGGACGTGCTTGCGGCGAGGCAGCGGCGTGGCCTTCGACTTCGCTCAGGCCGAACGGGGGTGGGGTTCCTGGACTATAATGACATGGGATTGAACCGAGCCTAGCCCCTCCCCTTCAGGGGAGGGGTTGGGGTGGGGCATCGCCACAAGCCCGGCGTTTGCGGAAACACCCCACCCCCCTGCCCCCCTGAAGGGGAGGCGTGGATCAAACTGATGCCATCCCGTTCTAACGGGCAGGAGCAGGGATCACCCCTCCCGCGCCAGCGCCTTCAGCTTGTATAGCGCATCCAGCGCCTCGCGTGGCGACAGGCTGTCGACGTCGAGCTTCTCGACCTCGGCCCGGATCGCGTCGCATTGTTCCTCTTCGATCTGCGCAGCGGCGGCGAACAGGGGCAGGTCGTCCAGCCCCGCCGCCAGCCCGCCGGTCTTGGCGCGGCCCGCCTCCAGCTTGGCCAGCACCGCCTTGGCGCGCGCCACCGTCACCGGCGGCATCCCCGCCAGGCGCGCCACCGCCAGGCCGTAGGAGCGATCCGCAGGCCCCTCCGAGACTTCGTGCAGCAGGACTAGTTCGCCCTTCCACTCGCGCGCGCGGACATGGTGGAGCGACAGCGCCTCGCACCGCTCGGCCAGTCGGGTCAGCTCGTGATAGTGGGTCGCGAACAGGCAGCGGCAGCGATTATCCTCGTGGATCGCCTCCACCACCGCCCAGGCGATGGCCAGGCCGTCATAGGTGGAGGTGCCACGTCCCACTTCGTCCAGGATCACGAAGCTGCGCGGCGTCGCCTGGGCGAGAATCGCGGCGGTCTCGACCATCTCGACCATGAAGGTCGAACGCCCGCGCGCGAGATTGTCCGACGCGCCGACCCGGCTGAACAGCCGGTCGACCAGCCCGATCTTCGCCCGGGTGGCGGGGACATAGGAACCGGCTTGGGCCAGCACCGCGATCAGCGCGTTCTGGCGAAGGAAGGTCGACTTGCCGCCCATGTTCGGCCCCGTCACCAGCCAGAGCCGGGAGCCTTCCGACAGCGAACAGTCATTGGCGACGAACCGCTCGCCCGAGCGCGCGACCGCCGCCTCGACCACCGGATGGCGGCCGCCGGTCACCTCGAAACAGGCATGGTCGACCAGTTCGGGCCGGACCCAGCCGCCTTCGACCGCCCGTTCGGCCAGCCCACTCGCCACGTCCAGCCGGGCCAGCGCATCCGCCGTCGCGGCGATGCTCTCGCGCGAGGCGAGCGCGGCGGCGGTCAGTTCCTCCAGATGCGCGGCTTCGGCGGCCAGAGCATGGGCACCCGCCTGCGCGACCTTGCTCGCGACCTCATGCAGTTCGGGCGTGTTGAAGCGGACCACGCCCGCCAGTGTCTGGCGATGGGTAAAGCCCGAATCCGGCTTCATCAGCGCATCGGCCGATCGCGCGGGCACCTCGACATGATAGCCGAGCACGCCGTTATGGCGGATCTTGAGCGCGGTGATGCCGGTCTTCTGGCGGAACTCGGCCTCCAGCGCGGCGATGGCGCGGCGTCCTCCGGCTCCGGCATCGCGCAGATCGTCGAGCGCCACGTCATAGCCCGCCGCGATATAGCCGCCTTCGCTCGCCTCGATCGGGGGCGAGGGGACGAGCGCGCGGCGAAGCAGGTCGATCAGTTCGCCATGCCCGCGCAGGCGCGGTGTCGTCTCACGCAGCAGGGGCGGGCCGTCGCCCAGTTGTTCCGACAAGGCCCAGGCGCCGTCCAGCCCGTCGCGCAACTGGCCCAGATCGCGCGGCGAACCCCGCCCCGCCGCAATGCGCCCGATGGCGCGGCCGATATCGGGCAAGGCCCGCAACGCCGCGCGCAGCCGCTCGCGAAGAGCGGCATCGTCATGGAAATGCTGCACCAGATCGAGCCGCGCCTCGATCGCATCGCGGTCCATCAGTGGCGCGCCGATATCCCCCGCCAGCGCGCGCGCACCGGCCCCCGTGACCGTCCGGTCGACCGCATCGAGCAACGAACCCCTGCGCTGGCCATTGGCGGTCTGTGTCAGCTCCAGGCTCTCGCGCGTCGCCGCGTCGATCGCCATCGCCCCCGCTGCCTGCGACAGGACAGGCGGACGCAGGAAGGGCAGGGCACCCTTGGCCGTGTGGTCGAGATAGGCGACCAGTCCGCCAGCCGCCGACAGTCCCGCGCGGGTGAACTGGCCGAAGCCGTCGAGCGTCGCGACGCCGTAGAGCCGCTTCAGCCGGTCCTCGCCGCTGCCGCTGTCGAACGTGGCGGAGGGGCGCAGCGTGGTAGCCGCGTCGGCATGCGCGGCATTCTCGGCCGCGACCACCTCGGCGGCGGCCAGGCGGGCCAGCTCCGCGCCCAGCGCATCGGGCTTCACGTCGATCACCACGAACCGCCCGGTCGAGATGTCGGCGGCGGCCAGCGCCACCGCGCCGCCCGCCTCGCCGATCGCGACGCACCAATTGTCGCACTTGGCGTCGAGCAGCGCCTCCTCGGTCAGCGTCCCCGCCGTCACCACCCGCACGATCCCGCGCGACACCAGCGCCTTGGACCCGCCGCGCGCCTTGGCTTCGGCGGGGGTTTCGGTCTGCTCGGCGATGGCGACGCGGTGCCCCGCCTTGATGAGGCGTTGCAGATAGGCGGTGGCGGCATGGACCGGCACGCCGCACATCGGAATCTTCTCGCCCTCATGCTCCCCGCGCGAGGTGAGTGCGATGTCGAGCACCCCCGAGGCGATCCGCGCATCGTCGAAGAACAGCTCGAAGAAATCGCCCATCCGATAGAAGAGCAGGCAATCCTCGGCCTCGGCCTTCAGCGTCAGATACTGCGCCATCATCGGGGTGGGGGTGGTCATGGGGCTTCTTCAATCGTCGGAAAGTTGGGCGGCGTGGCGGATGCCAAGGATCAGGACGGTCTCGCCGTCATGCTCATAGCGCAGGATATAGGGGCGAACCGTCACCATCTCGCGGCGGCCATGGGAAATGGGCCTGCCGCGATCCGGGAATTGCCGCAGGGATCCAGCGACCTCGATCAGCCTTTCACCCAAGCGCCGGGCGGCGTCTGGATCGAACTGCTCTATATAATCGACGATCGCGGCGAGTTGGAGCGAGGCCTGAACCGACCAGCTTATTTCAGCCATTCGGGGGGCAGGGGCTTGCGATCGGGGGTGCCCCAGGTCTTCAGCCATTCTGCCATCTTCTCATGGCTTACGAAACGGCCCGCCCTGAAATCGGCCCGCGCGCGTTCGTCGGCGGCCAGCTCCGCCGCCTCGTCACGCTGCTCGAAAATGCCGGGCTCATGCTCCATAGCTGAACTTATAAGGCTGATGCTCCGGCTTGCCTAGGGCGGCAAAAGTGGCGCGTGACAGGGTTGTCAGCCGTGCCCGAAAGCTTCAAGAGCCGTAGCGTCCTTGTATCCACAGCATCGAAGGCCGCGCGCATGTCCGACGAACCCACCGACCAGTTCTCCGAGCGCGAGGCCCTGCTGTTCCATTCCGAGGGACGGCCCGGCAAGATCGAGATCATCGCGTCGAAGCCGATGGCGACTCAGCGCGACCTGGCGCTGGCCTATTCGCCCGGCGTCGCGGTGCCGGTGCTCGCCATCGCCGAGGACCCCGCCACCGCCTATGACTATACCGCCAAGGGCAATCTGGTCGCCGTCATCTCCAACGGCACCGCCATTCTGGGCCTCGGCAATCTGGGCGCGCTCGCGTCCAAGCCGGTGATGGAGGGCAAGGCCGTCCTCTTCAAGCGCTTCGCCGATGTCGACTCGATCGATATCGAGCTGAAGACCGAGGATGTCGACCGGATCATCGATGCGATCGAACTGATGGAGCCGAGCTTCGGCGGCATCAACCTGGAGGACATCAAGGCGCCCGAATGCTTCATCATCGAGCAGACGCTGCGCGAGCGGATGAACATCCCGGTCTTCCATGACGACCAGCACGGCACCGCGATCATCTGCGCGGCGGGGCTCATCAACGCCTGCCTGCTGACCAAGCGGCGGCTGGACGAGATCAAGGTCGTCGTCAACGGCGCGGGCGCGGCGGCGATCGCCTGCACCGAGTTGATGAAGGCGATGGGCGTGCGCCACGACAATGTCATCATGTGCGACCGCACCGGCGTGATCTATCAGGGCCGCGACGACATCAACCAGTGGCAGTCGGCGCACGCCGCCGCCACCGACCGCCGCACCCTGACCGAGGCGCTGCACGGCGCGGACGTGTTCCTGGGCCTGTCGGCGGCGGGCGCGCTGAAGCCCGAGATGGTCAAGGACATGGCGCCGTCGCCGATCATCTTCGCGATGGCCAATCCGGAGCCGGAGATCCGCCCCGAACTCGCCAAGGCCGCGCGTCCCGATGCGATCGTCGCGACCGGCCGTTCGGACTATCCGAACCAGGTCAACAACGTCATCGGCTTCCCCTTCATCTTCCGCGGTGCGCTCGACGTGCGCGCGACCGGCATCAATGACGAGATGAAGATCGCCGCCGCCAATGCGATCGCCGAACTGGCGCGCCAGCGCGTGCCGGAAGAGGTCGCGCTGGCCTATGGCACGCAGCACAGCTTCGGCCCGGAATATATCATCCCCGCGCCGTTCGACCCGCGCCTGATGGAGCTGGTTCCGTCGGCGGTGGCGAAGGCGGCGATGGATTCGGGCGTGGCGACGCGGCCGATCCTGGACATGGACGCCTATCGCCAGAAGCTGCGCGCGCGCCTCAACCCGACCACCTCGGTCCTAACGCTGGCCTATGAGGGCGCGCGTGCGCATCCGAAGCGCGTGCTGTTCGCCGAGGGCGAAGAGGAGGTCGTGCTGCGCGCCGCCATCGCCTTCAAGGAAGGGGGCTATGGCACGCCGGTGCTGGTCGGTCGTGATGACGTGTATGATCGCCTGAAGGCGCTGGGCGTCACCAACCCGCAGGAATATGAAGTCCATAACAGCCGCACCTCCGAGATGGTGCCGCAGATGGTCGACTTCCTGTACGAGCGGCTTCAGCGTCGCGGCTATCTGCGCCGCGATGCCGAGCGGATGATCAACCAGGATCGCAACATCTTCGGCTCGGTCATGCTCCAGCTGGGCCAGGCCGATGCGATGATCACCGGCATCACCCGCACCTATGCGCAGAGCTTCCGCGAGATCCGGCGCGTGATTGATCCGGTCGACGGCAAGGTGCCGTTCGGCATCCACCTGCTGGTCGGGCAGAGCCACACCGTCTTCATCGCCGACACCACGGTCAACGAGCGTCCCTCGGGCGAGGAACTGGCCGACATCGCCGAGCGCACCGCCGCCGTCGCCCGCCGCATGGGGCATGAGCCGCGCGTGGCCTTCCTGTCCTATTCGACCTTCGGTAACCCCGAAGGCCAGTGGATCGACAATGTCCGCGACGGCGTGGCCGCGCTCGACAAGCGGCAGGTCGGGTTCGAATATGAAGGCGATATGTCGCCCGACGTCGCGCTGAACCCCAAGCAGATGGCGAACTTCCCCTTCTCGCGCCTGTCGGGTCCGGCCAATGTGCTCATCATGCCGGGGCTCCAGTCGGCCAATATCTCGGCCAAGCTGCTGCGCGAACTGGGCGGCGACTCGATGATCGGCCCGATGCTGATCGGCATGGAAAAGCCGGTGCAGATCGCACCGATGACCTCGACCGCAGGGGACTTGGTGACACTGGCCGTGCTGGCTGCGGGCGGCATCGCGCGCTGATCCTCGCCGGACGGTAGAAGAGGGGGCTGGGCAGCGAGAGGTTGCCCGGCCCCCTTTATGGATGGCCCGCCCCTAAACCGAACCGTTGTTATCGCACGACAGCGGGTCGTTTGAGGAAGGAGCCAAGGTCATGGACGTATCGGTTCTCGGGATCGATCTGGGCAAGAACAGCTGCAGC